>JAKPGH010000019.1 GCA_029550985.1 Bacillota bacterium | reverse complement strand
ACCCACCCATCCAAGTCGGAAAGGGATGCGTCTTTGGCTCCGGTTTGGATGGCGTCCCCCCAAATGCGGTTTTGCCTTTCCAAAAGGTCGGAGGCTCCGCAAGTCACGGTTGCTTGCAGCTCTTGAGCGCCGGGGAGAAGTTCCCCCAGCATCGCCGGCGCCTGGTCAATGACGGTTCCTTTGGCTTTTAGCTTGGCGAGGCTTTCACTAAAGAGGTTGTAGGCTACAAAGAGGTTTCCCGCTCCCGGGGAAAGGGACTCCCGGCGGGTAAGCTGCTTCCCCCAAAAACTTTCGGGGGGAAGGTGGTTGCACCACAGCCGGTCTATGGTGCAATGGTCAGCGATGAGGGGCAGCCCTCCCACATGGTCGAGATGAAGGTGGGTGATAACCGCCAAATCCAAATGGTCGATGCCTTCGGCCTGCAAAAACTCCCATCCGCTCAGGCGCTTGGAGTACTCCGGCCGGGGAATGTGGACATCGCCGCAATCCACCAGCATGGTATAGGCGGGGCGGTTTTCCTCCATTTCCCGAATTAAAATGCAGTCCCCGTACCCTACGTTGATAAAATCAATCAGGAGCATTGCCCACATCCTTTAACACGTGGAGTTTGGGCAGGTCCAGGGAAAGGCGCACCCTGCCCGAAATAGCTCCTGTCAAGCCGGGGTTGGAATCGTCCACAATGAGGGTTTGGTCGTTGCACCGAATCCAATACCGTATGTACCGCCCCAAAAAGCTGTAGTTTTGTATTTCGCCCACCAGTTGGCCTTCTCCGGCATGTTCCGGGCGGACGGTCATGCACTCGGGGCGAACCACCACCGTGCACCGTTCTCCGGGGCGAAGGTCCACCTCGGTGTCAAAGGTGAGCTTCTGTTGATGATACCGGACGGTGAGGGATTTGCCTTCTTTTTTCTCCACCACGCAGGGCAGGAAGTTGACGGTGCCCACGAAATCCGCCACAAACCGGCTGACGGGGCGGAAGTAGATGTCCCAGGGCGTGCCCAGCTGCTCAATCCGCCCTTTGCGCATTACCGCGATGATGTCCGACATGGAAAGGGCTTCATCCTGGTCGTGGGTGACGTAGATGGCGGTGATTTGCAGCCGCTGCTGCAGTTGCCGCAGCTCGGTGCGCACCTCCACCCGCAGCTTGGCGTCCAGATTGGAGAGGGGTTCGTCCAGCAGCAGAATTTTTTGCCCCATAATCAGAGCCCGGGCAAAGGCCACCCGCTGCTGCTGCCCGCCGGAAAGCTGCTTGGGGAACCGCTTTTCCAGCCCGGTTAAGTTGAACATCTCCAGCATTTCCGCCACCCGGCGGTCCATCTCTTCCTTGGGGGCTTTTTGGAGTTTGAGCCCATAGGAGATGTTTTCGTACACCGTCATGTGGGGGAACAAAGCGTACTCCTGAAACACCAATGGGGTGTTCCGCTTGTAGGGAGGCAGGCCGTTCATTCGCCTGCCTTCGATGAGGATGTCCCCCTCCTCCGGCTCGGCAAAGCCGGCCAGCTGGCGCAGCAGGGTGGTTTTCCCACAGCCAGACGGCCCCAGCAGGGTGACAAAGCTGCCCCTGGGGATGGACAGCGATACATGGTCCAGGGCCACAAAGTCGTCAAACCGCTTGGTGACGTTCCGAAATTCGATAAAGTTTTCCATACTCATTCCCTCCTACAGCTCCAGCCGGATGCCCTGCCGACGGAGCACCACCTGGGAGACTTTGAGTACCGTAAAGGCGATGGCAATCAACGTAACGGTAAAGGCGGCGGCGCTGCCCCATTGTCCTGTTTCCACCAGGCCCATGATGGAGATGGTCCCCACAATGGTGCTGGGCGCGTACAGGAAGATGACCACGCTCAGGCAGGTGACCGACCGCAGAAAGCTCAGCACAAAGCCGGACATAAAGGGGCCTTTCAGCAAGGGGAGAATCACATCCCGAAAGCTGACAAAGCTGCTGGCTCCCAGGTTGAGGGCGGCATCCTCCACCGAGGCGCCAATCTGCTGCAAGCCCGCGGTGCAGGCGCTATAGCAGGTTGGAATATTCCAAAACAGCAGCGCCAACACCATAATGGCGGCGGTGCCGGTCAGCTCCAAAGGCGGCTCGTTAAAGGCCATGACAAAGCCGATGCCTAAAAAGATGCCCGGTATGGCTCCCGGCAGAATGGCCAGGAAATCCAGCAGCCGGTTAACCCCCACCTGCTTCTTCTGGACGATGTAAGCCAGCACCATGGCCAGCAAAGACGCCCCCAAAGAGGCCAGCAAACCAAAGCGGATGCTGTTCCATATTTGCCCGCCCTTATTCAGCACGTATTTCATGTTGTTCAGCGTCAGGCTCCAGTCGTACCCCCATGCCTTGGTGAAGGCGCCCAGCGCCAGGGAGCCGTAAACCAGCAGCACAAACAGAGAAACCAGCATGGTGAGGGAAAAGAGCCCCCACTTGACCCATGCGGGCGGCTTTAAGGGAGTAAGGGAAATTTCCTTGCCGGTGATGGTGACATAGGAGCGCTTGCCCACCCAGAACCGGTTGATGACAAAAATCGCCAACGCGGGCACCAGCAGGGCGGAGGCCAAGACCGCCGCCGTGTTCATGTCGTACCATCCGGAAATCTGCATGTAGGCTTCGGTGGGCAGCAGCGCCAAATCTCCGCCAATCATCATGGGGTTGCCGAAGTCGCACAGCACATTGACCGCGGCGATGAGGGCGCCTCCCGCCACTCCCGGTCGGCAGAGGGGCCAGAACACATCCCGGAACACCTGCCACCGGGTGGCTCCCATGTTGTAGGCGGCGTATTCCAAATTGGGGGATATTTTTTGAATCACCCCCAAAATTACCGAGTAGGCGTAGGGGAAAAAGGTAACCGTTTGAACGATCCAAAGTCCAAATTTGCCGTAAATGTCCACATGAAGTCCCAGCAGCCCCTTGGTGATAATCCCCTGAATGCCGAACAGCAGAATATAGCTAAGCGCCACAATAAAGGGGGGAGACACAATGGGCAGCAGCGCCACAAAGCGGAAGAGTCCCTTGCAGGGCACGTCCAGGCGGGATACTACATAGGCAAACAAAAAGGCGACGGCTGTGCAGGACAGGGTGGAGACCACCGTCATAAACAGGCTGTTTTTTAAAGCGCTGATCCATCGGCGTTTGGCAAACAGCTGGGCGTAGTCCGACGCCTGCGGCACCGTGATGACCTTGATGACGGGCCATATGGTAAAATAGCCCACCAGCAGAATAATCAGCACAATGACCATAAGAAGCAGGGGCTCGTTTTTCAGCCGCTTCATTTCTTTTAAGGATTCGCGCAGAGTAGTACCCCCCGCCATAAACTCACCTCTTCTTGGATAGGAAACTCCCCGCCCTTGCGGCGAGCGGGGAGTTTCCGGCATTGATGTTGCCTTGTTTAGCCCCGGTTGGCGGTGATTTCCTTTTCGAACCACTCCACCACAGCGGTCTTCATATCGCCGGCCTTGGCCCGGTCGTAATCCACCAAATCCACTTCCTCGATAGTGGGAAGTCCCTGGGGAGCCGCCACGTCCTCGCGTACGGAGTAGCGGTTGGCAATATCCCGATTCAGTTCCCCGGCTTCTTTGGTCAACAGCCAGTCGATAAAGGCTTTGCCGTTTTCGGGGTTGGGACCGCCTTTAATGAGGGCGGCGCCGCCAATTTCAAAGGCGGTCTTTTCAGGAATCACAATTTCGATGGGATAGCCCTGCTTTTGAGTCTTAAAGATGTCGTGGACCCAGGACATGCCCACGATAAATTCGCCGGTGGCCACGGGGCTGATGCAGTCGCCCGCGCCTTTGTAATAGTGGTGGACCACCTTATCCAGATTTTTCAGATATTCTTTGCCGCCCTCTTCGCCCAAGCGGAAGATTTGGTTGGCGCAGAAAATGTATCCGCCGCCCGCGGTGGCGGGGTTGGAGGTGACGAAGACATCCTTGTATCGCTCGTCCAGCAGGTCGTCCCAGGTTTTGGGTCGTTCCAACCCTTTGGGAGCCAGTTCCTTATCAAAGCGCTCAGTGTTAATGACAAGGCCCAGAACGCCCATGTACCATCCGTTCCAGTAGCCGTTGGGGTCCACAAACATGGGGTCGATGTCCTTGGTGTTGGGGGAAGTGTATTTTTCAAAGGCTCCAGCCGCCCCCAAGGGGTCGTACAGGTCGACGGAACCACCCACCATGACATCGGCTTTGGGGTTTGCCATCTCGGCCTGCACCCGGGCAGCCAAATCGCCGCCGCCCAGGCGGATGTACTCGATTTCGATGCCGGTCAATTCTTTGTACTTTTTCTGTATGGTGACGATGTCGTCCTCGTTGAGGGCGGTGTACACCACCAGTTTATTGCTCTTGCTGCTTTGGGAAGACGCTTGGGAAGGTACGGAAGATGCCGGAGAGGTGCTGGGTGCAGCCTGGCTTGCCGAAGATGCCGGAGCGCTGCTGGCCGGGCTGGTGGAACTGCCTCCACAGGCTGCAAGGCCAAATACCAGGACAAGGGTCATCAAAATAGCCAAGATTTTCTTTGTGCACATGTGTATATCGCTCTCCTTTCCGTTATGGGTTGTTTTTCCAAATGGTGGCGTCGCTGGCTTCAGTATAGGCGGTATATTTGAACGTGTCAATACTATTTCAGTAATGTTAATTATTTTTATATAAACTGTTACATTAATTTATTTTTCATTTGTTAAATAAAACAAAAACAATTTCTTGTGTTGAATCTATTGTCAAAACGTTAAAATCCATGTAAACTGAAAGACAGAATTCTTGGCGAAAAGGGGGCGAAATAACCATGAAAGCGCCTACCATCAAAGACATTGCCCGGGAGGCGGGAGTTTCCCACGGAACCGTGTCCAATGTGCTCAACGGGCGGGGCAATGTCAGCGTGGAGAAAATTCACCTGGTGGAAAAAGCCGCCGCTCGCCTGGGATACCGCATCAACGCCAAAGCGCAGCTGTTGCGGAAAGGCACCGGGAACACCCTGTCTCTGATCATTCCCGGCACCCACTTTCCCCAATACGCCGACCTGTACGAGTCCCTGCAGCAGGAAGCCAAGGCCTACGGGCTGACGGTGCAGATTTACAGCACCCAGTCCCTGCAGGTGGAAGAGGAGGAGGCCATCGACCTTGCCATGGGTTCCCGCACCGCCGCCATTGTGGCGGTCATCGGGCTGGAGCCGGGCAACCAGCGGCTTCAGACGGCGGCCAGGCAGATTCCCCTGGTGCTGGTGGACAATCACCATTCGGCCTGCAGCGGCGCTTTGCTGGCCGGCTTTGACTGGGAGCAGGCGGGGCGGGACATCGGCGCCCAGGTCGGCCGCTTTCAACGGGTGGGGCTTTTTACCGGGGTGCAAAAAGCCACCCACATGCGTGATTTCTGCACCGGCTTTTTTGCCACCTACACCGGTCAGGTGCACCATGTGGAAAGCACCGACCAGCTGGTTCCAGTCCAGGCCTTTTCCCTGTTTGAAGGCGCCTTTGAGTTGGACTGCATCGTCTGCACCGACAGCTTCCGCAGCGAGGCCGTGGCCCGGGCCGCCACCTTCTGCTGCAAAAACGGCTGCCCCGAGATTGTTTCGGTCACCTCCCACAAAGCCATTGGGAAAAGCGGCAGCCTGTGCTACGGCCTGGATTACAAAAACCTGGGCCGCAACATTGTCCGCCGCCTCTTTGGGGAAAAGGAGGAGCTAGACCTGATGTTGCCCTGCGAGGGATTTTCCGTCTCCATTCCCCACATTCAGTTGCCGGGCGCGCCGCTGGAGTTTCTGACGGTAACCTCCCCGTCGTCGGTAGCCCTTTCCCGGCTGCTTCCTCACTTCCGTAAACAAACGGGGCTGGACGTCAACTTAACGGTGGTGTCCCTGGACGCCATCTACGATTTGGCCCACGCCATGCCGGAGGAATCGAAGTTTGACCTCATCCGCATGGACATGGCGTGGATTTCGGAACTGGCCCCCCGGGTGTACCGCCCGCTGGACGAGATGCCCTTCCCCTGGCAAAAGCTGATGGACAAAATGCTGCCGGTCTTTCGGCAGGACTATACCTCCGCCCATCAGGTTCCGTTTTGCCTGCCCTACGACCCCAGCACCCAAATCTTTTTTTACCGGAAGGATTTGTTCAGCGACCCGGTTGTCAAGCGGATGTACTACGAGCAAAACCGCAAGGAGCTGGAAATTCCCACCACCTTTGAGGAATACAATCGGGTGGCCCGCTTCTTTACCCGGGCATATAATCCCGATTCCCCCATTTTGTACGGCACCACCACCGCCATCGGCAACTCGGTGGTCAACCCCAGCGAATACCTGCCCCGCCTCTTCAGCTTTGGAGGCAGCCTCTTTGATGAAAACGGCAGAGTCAATCTGGTGACTCCCGCGGCGGTGGCGGCTTTGGAAAATTACATGGAAAGTTACAACTATTCCGACAAGACGGTCTACCAATGGTGGAAGGGCGCTCTAGAGGGCTTTGCCAACGGCTCCGCCGCCATGACGGTGGTGTTTATGAACTACGCCTCCGACATTGTCAATTCGCAAAACGCCAGCATTGCGGGCAAAATCGGATATGCCCCCATTCCCGGCCACAAGCCTTTGCTGGGCGGCGGCGTGGTGGGCATCACCCGCAGCAGCGCCAAAACCGAACAGGCCTACACCTTTTTGCAGTGGCTTTACAGCGACGAAATCTCCCCCGTCTTTACCATGCTGGGCGGCCTTTCCCCCTGCAAGACGGTGTACCAAAATCAGGATGTCCTGAGCCTGTATCCTTGGCTTTCGGCGGCGAGGGAAAGTTTTCCTACCGGACAGCGGCGGCTCCATAACAACCTGTACGTCAACTTCAGCGAAAAGAAGCTGGAGGAAATCATCAGCGTCCAGGTTAAAAACGCCATATTCGGGCTGTTTTCACCCCAGGAGGCCTTACAGCGGGCGCAGAGAGAATGCGAAAAAACATTGATACCCCGGAAAGCGTAACGCCCTCCGGGGTATGTTGTTTTTCAGGGGGACTGCGCCGTTGCAGCGGTCGATGAGACCCCCAAATTGGCGGCTTTGCAACCTTTCAGCAGGCTGAAAGGGGACTTGGTCATATGGCAATAAAAAAAGCTCGACCTTTCCAATCCATGGGAACGGGTGAGCTTTTTGTGTTTAATAGAAAACTTCCAGCCGCAGAATTTCTTTCATCCGGCACGAAACCTCTTCCAATTCCATATCTTTGGCCAATGCGATGATGGAGAAGAGCTTTCTCTGCGCGTTTTTCAGAAAGATTCGGTCGCTTTGAT
This sequence comes from Bacillota bacterium, assembly GCA_029550985.1. GTDB lineage: Bacteria > Bacillota > Clostridia > Oscillospirales > Ruminococcaceae > WRAV01. The sequence goes on along the minus strand of JAKPGH010000019.1, from coordinate 4,499 downwards.
TGAGGGTTGCCCGATGGGCCTGCAGCATCAGTTCCTTAATCATTCTCGCAACGTCGTTGAGGCTGCCTTCCTTTAAAATGGCGGCGTATTCCGCCTTTCGCCTGGAGTTTTCCTTAATCCAACCCGGCTGGACTTCCGCTGCGTAGGCCATAATTTCATCGGCCTCCTCCGGCGATATGATCTCCTGAAGTCCAATCTTCTGGATTCCCTCTATCGGGTCCAATATGGTGATGTGAGGATCGGATTTGGGGACCAGTTCGTAAAAGTGTTTAATTTTTCCGCCAATTTCCCGGGTACACACCCCCTTGATGATACAGCCGCCGTGTTTGGGATGCATTACCTTATCTCCCGACTGATAAATAACCGGCCACCCCTTTCTATCTATAATTCCATGATGGTTTGGCAAAGGCAACCGAGCCGATTGGTGCCAAAAAAGCGGCAGCCGCCCTCAGGCGGTCCGCCGTTTCAGCTTTCACCGTACCATTATACTGGAATAAAATACAAGGAGAACAATGGACAGGCAAAGCGCGACAATCCTTGACGCAATGCGCTCAGGCTAATGTTAGTATAGCACGATTTGCCTTTTTTATCAAGTTTTTGAGGGTTTCCCCCTTTTCTCCCTCGGTTTTGGAGCGAATTTTTATGCAAACTTCTAAGTCATTCCCCCTAAATAGCCGGGGGTCTTTTGGTCGTTTTGCTCATGGATGGGCCGGTTATGACAGCACATAGGGTCGAACTTTGTGAAGCAGCTTGACGCTGACCAACGCGTCCAGCCGAATGCCCTGCTCCTCGTATTCCTCCGAAAAAATTTTGCCTTCTTCCCGAATTTCCGCCACCAGGCCTCCCTGGTGGTAGGGGATGAGCATCCGAAGGCGGCGGCTGGTGGCCGGCAGCAGGTCCGCTATTTTTTGCAGCAGTTCCGAAAGCCCCTGCCCGGTGGCGGCGGAAATCAAAACGGTGTGTTTTCCCACCGTTTGGGGGAGGCTCTCCAGTTTGTCGCATTTGTTGAGTACGGTGAGGACGGGGGTGTCCTCCACCTGCAACTCCTTGAGCAGGTCCAGCGTTACCTGGATTTGGTCGGCCACTTCCGGGCTGGAAATGTCGCAGACATTGAGGATAAGGTCCGCATAAGCCGCCTCCTCCAATGTGGAGTGAAACGCCTCCACCAGGTGGTGGGGCAGGCGGCGGACAAGGCCTACCGTGTCCACCAGCAGCACCTTTCGCCCGTCGGGCAGGGTAAGGGCCCGGGCGGAAGGGTCCAGGGTGGCGAACAGCTTGTCTTCCGCCAACACGCCGGCTCCCGTCAACGCGTTGAGCAGGGTGGACTTGCCCACGTTGGTGTATCCCACAATGGCGACGGTGGGAATTTCATCCTTTTGGCGACGGCGGCGCATCTGGTCCCGCCGTGCGGCAAGCTCCCTAAGCTGTTGTTCCAAGGCGGTGATTCTGCGGCGCAGATGCCGCCGGTCCAGCTCCAGCTTGGTTTCGCCCTTGCCCCGCCGCGCCCCCGCGCCGGCGCCGCCCCCACCGCCTCCCAGACGGGAAAGGGCGGTTCCCACACCGGTCAGGCGGGGCAGGAGGTACCGGTTGCGGGCCAGCTCCACCTGCAGCTTTCCTTCGCGGGAGCGGGCGCGGGAGGCAAAAATCTCCAAAATCAGCATGGTCCTATCCAGCACCGGAACCCCGCAGGCTTCCTCGATGTTGCGAAGCTGCACCGCCGTCAGCTCGCAGTCGAAGATGACCAAATCCGCTCCCGTGTTCTGAACGCAAAGGGCCAGCTCCGCCAGCTTTCCCGCCCCGATGGCGGTGGCCCGCTCCAGGCTGTCCCGTTTTTGCACCAGCTCCGCCGCCGATTGGATGCCCATGGTGGCCGCCAGTTCCGCAAGCTCGGCGAGGGATATATCCACATCGTATTCTCCCAAATCCACCGCCGCCAGAACGGCCGTGGTTTGTTCCCGCGTTTGATTTTCGTACACCGTTTTCTCCTTCTTTGTTGTAGTCAGATAGAAAGAAAGGGCTGCCACAGGGCAGCCCTAAACCTTTTCCCGCACAGACAAACATATGCGTTTTGCAGGCGCTTCTGTTTGATCTGAAGGGCACGGGGAACCAAAGCCCCCACTTTAATTGTTAGCGGCTGAAACATACCGCATTTTCTTTTGCAATAACCCCCGCTGCGCCGTAATGTTGCCCGATAAAACCCGTCTCTGACAGGTGGATGTTCTCCTGAGGGGTTCATGCTCCCTTCGTCCAGCAAAGCCGGGAGGTCTGCAATCGTAACCTCAGAGGCCGAACTTCCTTTTAAATTTGTGTTGGATTTATATACGGCAACCGATACACGCACACAGCAGGGTTGCAAGCTGTTTATTTATGCTTCGAAATCAAAGGTATCCTTCAGGCGCTCCATAAAGAAGGCACCCACCCGGTCGAACTCTTCGTCATCTTCGATGGACTCCAGAATTTCTTCTCCGTCCTCTTCCACGACTCTGAGAATGATGAGTTCGCCGCTGTCGTCCAGCAGGTCCTGGCCCGACAACACCGGAACCAGCGCCGCATAGTTGACGCCTTCAAACTCAGCGGTATCCACCAACTCAAACTCGTGCTCTTTACCGTCTTCGTCCACCAAGGTGATAAGATCGGGGCCGAAGTCCAGGTCTTTTTCTTGTTCTTGATCCATAATGTCCTCCCGTTGGCGGTGATCCGCCTTGCGTTGTCGCCTTTAGTATTGTCATTGTATCTGATTTTAACCAAATAGTCAATGGATATGAATGTAGAGACAACCATAAATAGCCGGTCCTTTTTACTATTTTTTGAAAGAGCAAAAGGGCTTTTCAAAATTTTCTAAAGATTTTGGAAAATAGAGGCATAATTTCCAAAGCGCCGGTTCAAACTATGGTCGGAGGTGTAAGACAACTATGAGCAAATTGAAATTTTCCAAAGGCAAGTTCTCCCGCTTTTTATCATCCAAAGGGTTTTACGTTGCCCTTGTGGTTTGTCTGGTGGGAGCCAGCGTTGCGACCTGGATGGCAGTAGACCGCACCATCACCGGCATCGAGCGCAACAATAACGAACTGTTGCAGAACCGGCAGGAGTTTGAGAACCCCCCTTTATTGGAAGAGGTAGAAACCAAACAACCAAGCGTTCCGCAAGAGCCCGTCAAGCCAAAGCAAGAATCATCGGCCTCGCAGCCCTCCTCGTCGACCTCTTCCTCATCGTCCGAGGAGCCGTCAAAACCTGTCGTGCAATCCAAAACGTCAGAGCCGCAGCCAACATCGCCCAAGCTTACCTACGCTTTACCCATTAAGGGCGACATCATCAAGCAGTATTCCAACGGCGAACTGGTAAAGAACATCACTTTGGGAGACTGGCGCACCCACGACGGCATGGATATTTATGCCGAAAAGGGAGCGGACATCTGCGCCGCCGCCGACGGTATCGTGGTGGAAGTGCGGGACGACCCGCTTTGGGGTACCGTTGTGGTCATCGACCACGCCGACGGAGTGCAAACCCACTACTGCGGGCTTAACAAGAACGTAGCCGTAGCCGTGGGGGATACCGTAACGGTCAAACAGGCCATCGGCAAGTTGGACGGCGTACCCTGCGAAATTTCCGACAAGAGCCATCTCCACTTTGCCATGCGCAAGGACGGCAAATGGATTAATCCCATGGACATTCTCAATCCCAGCCAATCTTGAAGGGAAGATGAAGTTTACCTCCTCCTTCGCGACATCCTACAAGACCTTTGAGAAGAACCCTCTCTCAAAGAGTTTCCATCCCCCTCTTCTTTCAAAGCCCTTTGCCCTGAGTGGCAAAGGGCTTTCCTTTGCGAAAAACCAACTTTGCAAAGATATCAGCCGTTGGAAAACACCGGCAGGCGCCGGTTTTGCCGGTTTCGCCGTTTTCCAGGCAACAACCGCCCGCGCTGATGTTGGTTGGCCGTAACCTTCTCCTGCCTATATGCATAAACATAACTGAGCAACAGTCTCTGGAATCTGGTTGGACTTTGCAATTTATAGGATATAAGGAGATGCGCGTATGAGCCGATATTACGACGAATACGAGAATTATGACTATCCCGATGAGCGGGGGGATCGGGAGCGTTACCCGGAGCAAGGCTATCGCTATCAAGATCCGGAATATGAGCGGGACTTAGAATACGAGTGCGGCTATGATCATGAAAACAGGGGGCACCATCACAGAGGCCATCATCGGCGGGAGTGCATCTGTCCGCCCGGCCCCAGAGGCCCGAGAGGTCCTATGGGTCCGCCTGGACCGAGAGGCCCTATGGGCCCGCCCGGCCCGAGAGGTCCTAGAGGCCCCATGGGGTTCCCCGGCCCCAGAGGCTTTATGGGCCCGCCCGGCCCGAGAGGTCCTAGAGGCCCAATAGGTTGCCCCGGCCCCATAGGCCCCACTGGTCCTACCGGCCCCACTGGTCCCACCGGTCCCATGGGTCTGCTTGGCCCTACCGGTCCCACTGGCCCCACTGGCCCGACTGGCCCTAC
>JAKPGH010000006.1 GCA_029550985.1 Bacillota bacterium | reverse complement strand
TGCCACAAATCCATGGAAAACTCATCTTCAAAGGGAAGGCTGTTGCCCTTTTCGTCCTTGTAGATGCTCTCCCCCCCGATGCCGTCGCCGTTGGGTGAGCCGGCCTGCGCCATAAACTGGGGGATGACCCGGTGAAAGATTTTTCCCGTATAGTAGCCCTGCTGAGCCAGCCCCACAAAATTCGCCACCGTCTTGGGAGCTTTTTTGGGGAAGAGCTTTGCCTTTATGGTGCCCATGGTGGTTTCAATCTCTGCCACCGTGTCGTCCGGCCCCACTTCCTGAAACTGGAGCAGCTGGACGGGGTAGTTCAGCACCCCATTGCTTTCGGAAACATCTGCGGCGGCGGTTTCCCCTTCCGGAACCGAAGGCTCCTCCTTTGGGGAAGGAGGCTGTTGTCCCCGGCCGGAGCAGCCTACCACCAGCATCAGGCTGAGCAGAAGAGCCAGCTTTTTCACAGGAGCAGTCATTCCTTTCGACAAATTTCATGTAATCCCGACAAAATATTATACCGAAATATGCCGGAATTGCAAAGTCCCATTCCTTGTCCCAACATTTTGTCCACTTTTAGGCATAAAGAAATAGCGCCTGTCATAGGAATGGAAGGGAGGGATGGGTATGTACATGGCAACGGCATTGAAATTTGCCCTGCTGGCCGTAGGCGTTTTGCTGTTCATCATTTACAGCCGAATGGGGCGACTGTTGCGCTGCATGCTGTTTACCGCCGTCACCGGCCTTGCCTCCATGGGGCTGGTCTGGCTGCTGGGAAAGACCTTTGTCATCGGGGTGAACGTCACCCCCTTTTCCCTGTTGACCGCGGCCATTTTGGGCCTTCCGGGCGTGTTGACCATGCTGATTCTCCAGCTCATCTGAGAAGCGTTCTATCATCACCGGCCGGGAGAAGAAAACGCTCCCGGTTTTTGTTTTGCCCTCAAAACCCCGGCTGATACCAGGCATAGGCTTGGCAAGATTTTTCTGTTCTTACTCTTGCAACCGGACGGGAAATGTGATATGATATCTCTTGCGCAATTGCAGGATGTCATATGTGCGCCTGTAGCTCAGTGGATAGAGCACCGGCCTCCGGAGCCGGGTGCGGAGGTTCGATTCCTCTCAGGCGTACCAGCCAAAAACCGCTTGGTTGTACCGATACTAAGCGGTTTTTCTATTTTGGAAATGCGCTAGAAATCGATTTAAAACGCCCTTTTCTATCAAAAATAATGGACAAAACAATGGAAACAAATAAGCCCTCAGGTTACCTATTCAGAGCCTGAGGGCTTTGCGTTTTTTATAGTATCAAGTATTGTTTAGAAACACAAATTCCTCCAACTTTCAAAGGACTCCACGGATGCTAATTCTTCGCCTGTTGCCGGTACTTTTGCATCATGGTGGCAAACAGCTCGCCGGTGGTGGGGGGCGTCCAGGTGATGGCGTTGGCGCCCGCCTCGATGGTGGCGGCAATGGTTTCGTCGGTAGGGCCACCGGTTGCGATGATGGGCACCTCGGGAAACTCCCGGCGCACTTTTTTCACCAGCTCCGGCGTTTTGGCGGCGGCGGACACGTTAAAGATGGAAGCCCCCGCTTCCAGGCGCCCCGCAATGTCGTCGTGCTCGCTGACCACGGTCACCACAATGGGAATATCCAGAACTTTGCGCATTTCCCGCAGCGTTTCGTTGGGGGTGGGGGCGTTGACCACCACGCCGATGGCTCCTTGAAATTCGGCGTCGGCGGCCAGATGCACCACCCGGCTGCCGGTGGTTGTGCCGCCTCCCACGCCGCAGAACACCGGCACGTCGGCGGCCAGCATCAGGGCGTGTGTGATGATGGGCTGCGGAGTGAAGGGATACACGGCAATCACCGCGTCGGCGTTGCAGTTGCGGATTATCGCCACGTCGGTGGAAAAGACGATGCTTTTCATCCGCTTGCCGAAAATGACAATGCCGCTGCACTGGCGAATGACCTCCGGTACTTGAATCATGTGGCTGCGCAGGTTTCCGGTATAGACCGGCATAAATTTTTTGTTCACCGAGAGTCCCCCTCGTTATGATTGTTATCTGTATTGTATATAGTAAGTGTAAAGCCTTCAAGAGTTATTCGGGATATAAATAAAATATTCAGATTTTCGATCCTCAATCGTTTGCGTTCCTTTTTCTCCTTGTCACCCCAGAATGTGGAAGGTATACTCATATTGTGAGAAAGTATGAAGTCGAATTTAGAAATGGGAGACGCACATGAATTTACCTCAATATCTGTTGCTTTACCTGTTGTGCGGGAATCTGGTTGGATGTTTCCTGTGCGGGTGGGACAAACGCTGCGCACAAAAACACCACCGGCGCATCCCGGAAAGAACGCTGCTCCTCGTGGGCCTG
>JAKPGH010000307.1 GCA_029550985.1 Bacillota bacterium | reverse complement strand
AAACGAAGCCCAGCTGGACAAAATCCTGGAGCTTGGGGTCTCCCCCGAAAAGGCGCCCGACACCCCCACCTACGTCACCATCGGGTTTGAAAAGGGCATCCCGGTCTCCGTGGACGGGGAAAGACTAGGCAGCGTCGAACTGGTGAAAAAGCTCAACAAACTGGGAGGCGAAAACGGCGTCGGCATTCTGGACATTGTGGAAAACCGGCTGGTGGGCATGAAGTGCCGGGGCGTATACGAAACTCCGGGAGGCGCCATCCTCTACGCCGCCCACAAGGAGCTGGAGCGGCTCTGCCTGGATAAGGACACCGCCCACTACAAAGAGCTGGTGGCCTGCAAATACGCCGAACTGGTTTACAACGGCCAGTGGTACACTCCCCTCCGGAAAGCCCTAGACGCCTTTGTGGACTCCACCCAGGAAACCGTCACCGGCACCGTGCGGCTCAAGCTCTACAAGGGCAACATCTTCCCCGCCGGAACCTCCAGCCCCTATTCCCTCTATTCCGAAAAAGTCGTCACCTTCGGCGGGGATTCCGATTACAACCAGATGGACAGCCAGGGCTTTATCAACCTCTTCGGCCTGCCCATCAAGGTGCGGGCCCAACTGCTGGGAGACCAGAAGTAAAAACAACCAAGGAAGGATTCTGCCATGGCAGTCAAAGTATTTATCGACGGCGCGGAGGGAACCACCGGTCTGCGGCTGGCCGACCGCCTGGCCCACCGGGACGATGTGACGCTGCTTGCCATCGACCCTCATCTGCGAAAGGATGAGTCGGCCCGGGCCAAAATCTCCAACAGCGCGGATGTGGTGTTCCTGTGCCTGCCCGACGACGCCGCCCGCGCCGCCGCGGGGAACATCACCAACCCCCACACCCGAATCATCGACGCCTCCACCGCCCACCGGGTGCTGGACAACTGGGTTTACGGCCTGCCGGAGCTTTCCCCCGCCCACCGCAGGGCCATCGCCCAATCCACGCGAATCTGCGTCCCCGGCTGCCATGCCGGCGGCTTCGCCCTGCTGGCTTATCCTTTGGTGTCGGCAGGTATAGCGTCGGCGGAGTATCCTTTTACCGCCCATTCGGTGACCGGTTTCAGCGGAGCGGGGAAAAAAGTCATCGCCCGCTATGCCGATGCCAACCGCCCCGCCGACTACGCCTTGCCCCGCCAGTACGCCCTGGGGCAGCAGCACAAGCACCTGCCGGAAATGAAGAAAATCTCCGGCCTTGCCCGCCCGCCGGTCTTCAACCCCATCATCGGGGATTTTTACGCCGGCATGGTGGTCACCATTCCCCTCCACACCCATCTTTTGAACAAGTACGCCGACGCCAAATCCCTCCACGGCTTTTTCAGCGAGTATTACGCGGGGGAAAAGCTGGTCCACGTGCGGCCCTTCGGGGCGGAGGAGTCCCTGCCGGACGGGATGCTGGCCCCCGACGCGCTGGCGGGGCGGGACGACGTGGAAATCTTTGTGTGCGGCAACCAGGAGCGGGTGATACTGGCCGCCCGCTTTGACAATTTGGGGAAAGGAGCTTCGGGAGCCGCCATTCAGTGCATGAACATCGCCCTGGGGCTTCCCGAATACCGAGGCCTCGTCACAGGGCCTTCCAACTGAATACGCCATAGAAAGAAGTGTTGTTGCCATGTCGATAAAGCTTGAAAGCGGAGGAGTCTGCGCTCCCCAGGGATTTCTGGCGGCGGGAATCCACTGCGGCCTGGCCAAAAAAGCGGAGAAAAAGGATTTGGCCCTCATCTACAGCAAAGTTCCCTGCGCCGCAGCCGCCGTCTACACCAAAAACAAAGTAAAGGCCGCCCCTTTGGAGGTGACCAGACAGCACCTCGCCGACGGAAAGGCCCAGGCCATCATCTGCAACAGCGGCAACGCCAACGCCTGCAACGCCGACGGGGTGGAAGTGGCCACCCGGATGTGCAAGGCGGCGGCCAAAGCCTTAAAGCTGTTCCCCGAAGACGTGGTGGTGGCCTCCACCGGAGTCATCGGCCAGCCGCTGCCGGTCAAGCTGGTGGAAGACGCGGTGCCCCACCTCAGCGCCGCCCTTTCCCAGCAGGGCAGCGCCGACGCCAAAGCCGCCATCATGACCACCGATTTGCTGGAAAAGGAAATCGCCGTTTCCTTCCCGATTGGGAACAAAATCTGCAAAATCGGCGGCATTGCCAAAGGCTCCGGGATGATTCACCCCAACATGGGCACCATGCTGGCCTTTTTGACCACCGATGTGGATATTTCCCCCGCCATGCTGCGGCAGGCGCTGAATGCGGTGGTGGCCAACACCTTTAACATGGTCAGCGTGGACGGCGACACCTCCACCAACGACATGGCGGTGATTCTGGCCAATGGACTGGCCAAAAACCCACCCATCACCGGGCCGGGTGAGGCCTACGACACTTTCCTGAAAGCACTCACCCATGTCTGCATCTATCTGGCCCGCATGATCGCCAAGGACGGCGAGGGCGCCACCAAACTGCTGGAGTGCATGGTATCGGGGGCGCCCGATGAAGCCACCGCCAAAGTGCTGGCCAAATCGGTAATCTGCTCCAACCTGTTTAAGGCCGCCATGTTTGGGGCCGACGCCAACTGGGGCCGGGTGCTCTGCGCGTTGGGCTACGCCGACGCCGACTTCGACGTCTCCAAAGTCAAGGTAAGCTTCATTTCCCCGGCGGGCAGCGTCACCGTCTGCGAAAAAGGCGTGGGGGTCCCCTTCTCGGAGGAGGAAGCCAAAAAAGTTCTATTGGAAAGCGAAATTGAAATTCATATCGAGCTGTTCCAGGGCGAAGGTTGCGCCGTAGCCTGGGGCTGCGACCTTTCCTACGATTACGTCAGGATAAACGGAGATTATCGGTCATGACACAAGCGCATATCAACAACAACGCCACCAAAGCGGATATTCTGGTGCAGGCTCTGCCCTATATTCAAAAATACTTTGGAAAAGTCATCGTCATTAAATACGGCGGCAACGCCATGCAGAGCGAAGAGCTCAAGCAGGCGGTGATGGAGGACATTGTGCTGCTGTCCCTCATCGGCATCAAGGTGGTGCTGGTGCACGGCGGCGGCCCCGAAATTACCGAAACCTTAAAGCGAATGGGCATCGAATCCCGCTTCGTAGGCGGGCTGCGGTACACCGACGCCGAAACCGTCAAGGTGGTGCAGATGGTGTTGGCCGGCAAAACCAACAAGGACCTGGTGGGCCTTCTGCAGCGGCGGGGCGGCAAAGCCATCGGCCTTTGCGGCATCGACGGCGGCATGATTAAAGCCAAAAAGCACCATGGCTCCGAGGATTTGGGCTTTGTGGGGGACATCACCTCGGTGGACACCACCATCATCACCGACCAGCTGGCCAAGGGCTATATTCCGGTCATCGCCACCGTGGGAACCGACGAGGAGGGCAACGTCTACAACATCAACGCCGACACGGCGGCGGCCGCCATTGCGGGAGCCCTCAAAGCGGAAAACTTAATTCTCATGACCGACGTGCGGGGGCTTCTGACCGATAAAAACGACGAAAGCACCCTCATTCCCGTGGTCAACATCAGCCAGGTGCCGGCGCTGATTAAGGAAGGCATCATCTCCGGCGGCATGATTCCCAAAATCGAAAGCTGCGTGGAAGCGGTGCGCCGGGAGGTCAGCAAAGCCATTATCATCGACGGCCGCATCCCCCACTCCATCCTCATCGAGCTGATGACCGACCAGGGCATTGGAACCATGTTCCGGGTATAGGGGGAGGAAAATGCCATGACCTTTTCCCAAATCAAAGAACTGGACCAGACCTACATCGCCGGCACCTACGCCCGGAACGACCTGCTGGTGCAGCAAGGCAAAGGGGCCACCTGCCAGGACGATACAAGCCGCCCCCTCATTGATTTTTCCTCCGGCATCGGGGTCAATTCGGTGGGCTACGGCAACCCGACGTGGGTGCAGGCGGTGAAAGAGCAAATCGACAAACTCTCCCACATCTCAAACCTCTACTACACCGAGCCCATGGCTCTGCTGGCCCAGGAACTCTGCCGGCGCACCGGCATGAAAAAGGTGTTCTTTGCAAACTCCGGCGCCGAAGCCAACGAAGGCGCCATCAAAACCGCCCGCAAGTATATGAGCGACCGCTATGAAGGCCAGCGGGACACCATCCTCACCCTTGTCAACTCCTTCCACGGGCGGACCATCGCCACCCTGGCCGCCACCGGGCAGGACACCATGCACCGGCACTTTGGGCCCTTCCCCCAGGGGTTTGTCCACGCCAAAGCCAACGACATCGCCGACTTAAACGCAAAGCTCACCGACCGGGTGGGAGCCATATTGTTGGAGTGCGTGCAGGGCGAAGGCGGC
>JAKPGH010000291.1 GCA_029550985.1 Bacillota bacterium | reverse complement strand
TGTACCACGCCCAGGAGCGGGGCATGCTGTTTATCGAACCTGGCACCCCCGTCTACGAAGGGATGATTGTGGGGGCCTCCCCCAAGGCGGAAGATTTGGTGGTCAACGTCTGCAAAAAGAAGCACGTGACCAACATGCGGGCGGCCGGCTCCGACGAAGCCCTGCGGCTGACCCCGCCCAAAAGGCTGAGCCTGGAGGAAGCTTTGGAGTTTATTGCCGACGACGAACTGCTGGAAGTGACCCCCAAGAACATCCGGCTCCGCAAGCGGATTCTGGACAAAAATGCCCGGATGCGGGCCAACGCCAAGAAACAAGGCTAAATATCCCAATAAATGCATCTGCTTGTGGAAAATTTGGTTGAAATTTGTTGAGCGTTGTTGAAACCTGCCGCTGTTTATGTTACAATCAACCTGAAAGGTATGCTATTTTTGTCACTACAGCGACAACCTGACAATAAAGAATTGGGAGTGTTGCCCTTGAAGCGCAAACTGTATTCTAATATAAAGCGGATGACCTCCGGGTTTTGTGTGGCCATTGTCTGCGTGACATTGACATCCCTGCTGTTGCGCCTGACGGTGTTCGACGATATGGCCATTACGGCAACGGCGGCCGCCGACGAGACCTCCGTGGTGTCAGAGGAAGAATCGGAACTGTTCCCCTACACCATCAGCCGCAAGGTCTACTTCGATACTCCCAAATCCCAGGGTGACTTTCAAATCCACAACCCCGAAACCAACAAGTTTTACATGACCGTCACCATTATCAAGCCGGACACCGGCGAAAACCTTTTGTACACCGGCTTTATCAAACCGGGCCAGAGCAGGGAAAAGGCCGCGCTACATATCCAACTGCCGGAAGGCATTTACCAGTGCGTTGCCCAGATTACCGCCTTTGACCCCGAAACCCTGGAGCCCAGCGGCAGCGAGGAGAGGGACATCACCCTCTACATCGGTCAAAAGGCAAAGAAGTAAACGATATGAAGAAGCGCCCAACCGCTTGGGCGCTTCTTTTTTTTGCCCTCGTTCCGGAATCATATCGGGGACGGTTGCCTCATATATTTAGAGGGAAGGATTGTCCCTTTTGATTGCAGAAACAGGAGGGCTTAAGGGTGAAGCAGAAACGCAACATGGGCTTTTACCGGGTGACCCGCGGGGGGCCGGCCCTTGCCGTGCTGCTCTGCGGCATGGCGGCCATCGTGCTGCTCACCGGGTTGGCGGGCAAGGCGGTGCAGGTGGCGGCAAAACCGGCCAGGCGCCCGATTTATTCGGTGGAAACGCCGGAAAAAAAGGTGGCTTTGGGCATCAACTGCGCCTGGGGCAACGAGGATATTGAGGAAATTTTAAAAGTTCTGGACAAACACGACGTCAAGGCCAGCTTCTTTTTGGTGGGGGACTGGTGTGACCGATACCCCGACTCGGTGCGGCGGATTGACCAGGCGGGCCATGAGATAGGCAGCCATTCCGACACCCACGCCGACATGACCAAGCTGGACCGGGACGGCATTTTGCGGGAAATTCGCGCCAGCAACGAGAAAATCAAAAAGCTCACGGGAAAATCCCCCATCCTGTTCCGGCCGCCGTCGGGAGCCTACAACAACCAGGTCATCGAGCTGATTGAGGCGGAGGGCCTTTTCCCCATTCAGTGGGACTGCGACAGTTTGGATTACCGCAACCTCACCCCCGACGAGATGCAGCAGCGCATCTTCAAAAAGCTGCGCAACGGCTCCATCCTCCTCTTCCATAGCGGCGCGAAGTATACCGCCCGGGCCCTGCCTCAAATTATCGAGGCCATCCGGGCGGAAGGATATGAATTGGTGATGGTGTCCGAGCTGATTCATCCCCGCCCCTATCGAGTGGATGTGGAAGGGCGCCAGCATCCGGTGGAGCCAACCAAAGAGGAGTAGCCTGGCCCTTTCCGGCAGTGGACTGAAAGCTAACCCCATCCCCTTTCGCTTATGCCGAAGGGGGATGGGGTTTTTTCAGACTGTAAACAAACCGTGAATTTTACTTTGTTAGGACGGTAACTTGTTGGATTTTGGCGCACGAATTGTTATAATAATGAAGTTATAAGGGGGACGGTTATGCAATCCATTCAGCAGTTGAAAACCCGCATCGCCGCCATCGAAAGCACCCGGCAGATTACCCAGTCCATGCGGCTGGTGTCCACCGCCAAGGTGCAGCGCTGCCGCGCCCGGATGAACGTCGCCACCCCATTTTTGGAGGAAAGCCGCCGCCTTGTCGCCGCCGCTGTGCAAAGCCTGGAAGGGGAACAGCACCCCTATCTGACCCCCAAAGGGGAGAGCAAGGCCACGGCGGTGGTGGTGGTCAACGGGGACCGGGGGCTGTGCGGGGGATACAACGTCAATGTGGTCCGCAAGGCCTACCAACTGATGAAAACCCTGCCGGGGGAAATCCGCCTGGTGACGGTGGGTGCCAAAGCCAGGGACTACTGCAGGCGCCGCAAGCGCCCCGCCATCGCCGCCAGCTTTACGGGAGTTTCCGAAACTCCCATGTTTGACGATGGGGCAAAAATTGCCCGCCTTCTGCTGGAGTGGTACGACGCCGGGGAGGTGGACGAGATTTTGGTGGTCTCCACCCAATTTGTGTCCATGCTCTCCCAACAGGTGCGGGTGCAGCGGCTGTTGCCGCTGGAACTGCCTGAGGAATGCAAGCCCGGGATGATGCGCTGCGAGCCGGCGGGGGCCACCCTGTTGAACCGGGCGGTGCCCTTTTACACCGCGTCGTTTCTGTACGGGGTGCTGCTGGAAGCCGCCACCTGCGAGCAGAGCGCCCGCATCGCCAGCATGGACAACGCGGTGAAAAACTCCGACGAAATGATGGCGTCGCTGCAGTTGCTTTACCATCAGGCCAGACAGGGCACCATCACCCAGGAAATCAACGAAATTGTCGCCGGAGCCAACGCGGTGAACCAGGAAGGGGAGTGACGGATTGAACGAAGAATTTGGGGTTATCAATGAAATCGGCCAGGTGATTCAAATTATGGGCGCTGTGCTGGATATCCGCTTTCCGGTCGCGGGAGTGCCCGCCATCAACAGCGCCATTAAAATACAAAACGGGGAGGAAGTGCTGGTTGCTGAAGTGGCTCAGCAGTTGGGGGACGGCGTGGTGCGCTGCATCGCCATGGGCCCCACCGAAGGCCTCACCCGGGGCATGCAGGCCATCAACACCCGCAGGCCCATTTCGGTGCCGGTGGGGGAGTGCACCCTGGGGCGGATGTTCAACGTTCTGGGGCAGCCCATCGACGACAAGGGGGATTTGGACAACGCGGAGCACTGGCCCATCCACCGGGACCCTCCCGAATTTTCCGACCAGAGCGAATCCACCGAAATTTTGGAAACCGGCATCAAGGCAATCGACTTAATCTGCCCCTATGTCAAGGGCGGAAAGGTGGGGCTCTTTGGAGGGGCGGGGGTGGGTAAAACCGTGCTGATCATGGAGCTGATTCGCAACATCGCCACCGAACACGGAGGCTATTCCGTCTTTACCGGCGTGGGGGAGCGGACCCGGGAGGGCAACGACCTTTACTACGAAATGCTGGAGTCCGGGGTTCTCAGCAAGACGGCTTTGGTTTTTGGCCAGATGAACGAGCCTCCCGGCGCCCGCATGCGAGTGGCCCTCACCGGGCTGACCATGGCGGAATACTTCCGGGATATGCAGGGGCAGGACGTTCTGCTCTTTATCGACAACATCTTCCGATTTGTCCAGGCGGGCGCCGAGGTTTCGGCGCTGCTGGGGCGGATGCCTTCGGCGGTGGGATACCAGCCGACGCTGGCCACCGAAATGGGGTTGCTGCAGGAACGGATTGCCTCCACCAAGTGGGGGTCCATCACCTCGGTGCAGGCGGTTTATGTCCCCGCCGACGACTACACCGACCCGGCCCCCGCCACCACTTTCGCCCATCTGGACGCCACCACCGCCCTTTCCCGCGCCATTGTGGAACAGGGCATCTATCCCGCCATC
>JAKPGH010000024.1 GCA_029550985.1 Bacillota bacterium | reverse complement strand
GGGGGCATGCCGTACTCCAGCGCGGTGAGGAAATCTTCGTCCACATCGTTGGCTTCTTCGTCCCCCGCCGCCTTGAGAGCCGCCTGGCGCAGGAAGCGCTCCCTCTGGTCCAGAGGGTCGTTGAGCTCGGAGAAGGCGTTGGCGTATTCCCGGCCGATGATAAACAGCTCGAACCGCTCGGTGTAGCCCGGCTTTTCGGGGTTCCGCTTGGCCAGAGGAGAAATCTCCACCGGGTGCCCCAGAATAAAGGTGGGCTGAATGATTTTTTCCTCGCAGTACTTTTCAAACAGCATGTTGAGGATGTCCCCCTTGCCGTGGTGAGGCTCCACCGCAAGCTCGTGCTCCTTGGCAATAGCTTTGGCCTCCTCCAGGGTGGCGACGGCCTCAAAGTCGATGCCGGCATACTGCCGCACGGCATCCAGCATGGAAAGCCGCCGGAAGGGCTGATCCAGATCCAGTTCCACGCCGCCAAAGGTAATCTGCCCGGTGCCCAGCACCTTGTGGGCCACCGTGCGGATGAGGTTTTCGGTCAAGTCCATCATGCCCTCAAAGTTGGTGTAGGCCTGGTAAAGCTCCAACAGGGTAAACTCCGGGTTGTGGCGGGTGGAAATGCCCTCGTTGCGGAACACCCGGCCGATTTCGTACACTTTATCAAAGCCGCCCACAATTAGGCGCTTGAGGTGCAGTTCCAGGGCGATGCGCAGGTAAAGCTGCATATCCAACGCGTTGTGATGGGTGATAAAGGGCCTGGCCGCGGCGCCTCCCGCAATGGGGTGCAGAACGGGGGTTTCCACTTCCAAAAAACCTTGGGAATCCAAAAAGGCGCGGATTTCCCGAATGATTTGGGAGCGCTTGACAAAGGTGTCCCGGACGTCGGGATTCACGATAAGGTCCAGATAGCGCTGGCGATAGCGCAGGTCGGTATCTTTGAGGCCGTGGAATTTTTCCGGCAGGGGATTTAAGGACTTGGAAAGGAGAACCATCTCGCTGCACTTGACGGAGATTTCTCCCCGGCGGGTGCGGAACACCTCGCCTTTGACGCCGGCAATGTCGCCGATATCCCACTTTTTCATTTCCTCGTAGGCTTCTTCCCCCATCACGTCGATGCGGGCGTAAATCTGAATGCGGCCGCTATGGTCCGCCAAATCCAGGAAGGAGGCTTTGCCCATATCCCGTTTGGACATAATCCGCCCGGCAATGGAAACGACGGAACCTTCCATTTCCTCGAATTTTTCCACGATTTCTTTGGCGCAGCTGGTCCGTTCATACTTGGTGTGAAGGTAGGGGTCTTTTCCCCGGGCTTTTAAATCCGCCAGCTTTTCCCGGCGAATTCGCAAAAGCTCCGAAAGTTCCGGCTGGGCAGCCTCGTTTGGCTGGTTCTGTTGAGCCATCTGTCATTCTCCTTTGCATCTGCAAATATCCCTAAAAAGGCCGCAGGTTTGCTGCTGGGGTGAACCTGCAGCCGCGTGAAGGCAAAGTCGGCGCAACGGCGGCTTGCTTTTTGAACCGCCGAATTCCCCCCTTGGGGAGGAAAAGGATATAACCATAGTATTGCTCCAATTTTGGCCGGCATGCGGGCAAAAACGGCCTTGGAACGGCGTTGAGTGCTTAGCGGATATTATACCACAAAGCGGTGGGAATGTCACCCATCAACGGCAAACGGCATATAGATGGGTGTCGGGTGATGTCATGCGCCCGTCTGAACGCAGAGCCTTGGCCAACCGGGGCTTTTGCGATCATATAAATGGGAGGGAGCGGCTAGCCGTTCCCTCCCGCCTTTTTAATCCTCCAAAGTGGTGAGCAGGCGGTTGGCCCGGGAGGGGGTGTTGTAGTGCATAAAGGTTTCGATGCTGTAGGCAAACAGCACCTGGTCGTAGTCCAAAAGGGACAGGGACTCATACTCCTGGGAACCCAGCTGGAACAAATCCACCAGGGTGACGGTGCTGTACTGGTTGGCCAGAAACGGCAGGAAGGTCAGGGCCGTCTTATCCCCAAACACCAGAAGACTTGCTTTATACGGAGAGTTGGTTTGGATGGTGGTAACGGCAGAAAGCCCCCCCACAAAGATGTCCATTTCCCGGCCCAAATCCAGCAGGTGAAGCGGGTACAGGGTGTGGTAGGTTTTCAAGGCGCCGTCCTGCCTTTTGGTCACCAGGTACTGCCTGGGGGTTTTGGTGTACTGAAAGATGGCCAGGCTGTCGGCCCGGGCCTCCTTGTAAGGGGTTTTTTGATAGAGGCTGCCGTAGTAATCGGTTTTGACAAATGCGATGTCGTAGTCGGACAGGGAAGGGCGGGCCACCCCTTCCAGCAACTTTGGCCCCAGCACCGTATAGAGGTAAAATCCCCCCAGGGAGGTGAGATTGTCCTCGGTGCGGTAGTAAAGGTACTGGTCCCGGGCGTTAAACAGCACCGGGTAGACG
>JAKPGH010000023.1 GCA_029550985.1 Bacillota bacterium | reverse complement strand
GATTCCCAGCTTGGCCACAATCTGCTCCAGCATCTGGCGCACCGGCACCTGGGTTTCCAGCATCTGGCTGTCGGCGCCGATGACCTTGATGTCCACGTCCCCCACCGCCACGAAATCCCGCACCGAGCCGGAGTCGCTCATGGCGCAGCTCCACTCCCGAGCGATGTTGTCCGCAATCTCCTTGGCATGAACTCTGTCCAGCCGCTGGTCTCCGGGGCGGTAGGTGACGGCGTAGCGCAGGTTCCCCGCCCGCTCGAAGTTGGTGCCCATGCAGTGGAAGATTTTGATGAGAATCCCGGTCACAAAGGGAAGCCCCCGCAAAATGGGAACCCCTTGCAGTTCTCCCGCCGGCGGATTGAGGGCGGTAAACAAAATCAAGTCGGGGTAGGGAACCGGCTGCAACCGGCCGTTTTTGACGGTGCAAAGCTCCACCTCCAGCGGAGTGGCGCCCTGCCGGATGTGCAAATCCCGAAGCTTTGCGTTGTAAAGGGCGTAGATGCCCCTGCCGTCGGGGTCGGGGATGATTTCGCCCACCGCGTTGCCGTAGGTCAGCAGGCTGTAGAGATGGGAGGAGATAAATTGCGAAAGCCCAAAGCAGGACGCCCCCACCCTGACGTTTTCCACAAACTCGTCCAGCTCTTTTTGGTAGCGGGGGGAGGAGCACTCCATGGTAAAGCTGCCGGTTAGCCGGACGATTTTGTCCAAAGCCGCGTCGATGATGGGAACGGCTTCCCGCATGGCGTCAAACAAAGCGGCGTCGGGAGGCACCAAAGGGGTGTACCCCAGCCAACTCTCGTAGGAATTTGCCGAGGAGCGCCCGGTTTGCACCGCCACCCCTCTGGGCCGAAAGGAAAAGAAGTCTTTGAGGTTCAACGGTATAACCTCCGTATAATGGAATAAGTCGGCTCGCTTTCCTAGTTACGGGAAAGGCTGCCGGCGTAAAAACCCGGCTCCTCCCCGTCCAGAAAGCGGGTGGCAAAGTAGCGGATGTCGTCCATGGCGTGGTCGTCCTGCTTGAGGGGGATGTCTCCGTCGGCGCCCTCTTTCCAGCGGTAGAGGGAAAACTCCCGGATGGCGTCTTTGCAGCAGGCGTGAATGCGAATCTGCCCGGCGCTCAGAGCGCAGGCAACCCGGCGGATGCCGGTGAGCACCTGATTGTCGGCGGGCTCCACCCGCCAGCGGCCCCTGCGGCGTAAACATTGGATAAAACTGGCGGCGGACGGGTCTACCACCACCGCCTCCGGTTGCAGGTCCCCCACCAGAGCCTCCAGGTCGTCGGCGTATTCCTCGTCGGTTTTCTGAATACCGGTGGCTCTGGCGTCGTGGTAATATTCCCGCAGCCGGTACCAGACTCCGTCCTCCCCCTGGCCCCAAAGGCCGAAGGAGGCGGGATTTAGTGTTCCGTAGTCGCAGGACACCGCGTAGCGAACACAGGAAGGGACTTTCTCCACCACGTGTTCCTTGCCAAACATGGGGTAGACGGCGCCGTGGGCTGCCACC
This sequence comes from Bacillota bacterium, assembly GCA_029550985.1. Classification (GTDB taxonomy): domain Bacteria; phylum Bacillota; class Clostridia; order Oscillospirales; family Ruminococcaceae; genus WRAV01. Next base: position 5,414 of record JAKPGH010000023.1, on the reverse strand, counting down.
CACCGCCCCAGCACAAAGCGCTGGTAAAAGGCGCCGGTGTAAAGGCGCCGGTACCGCTCCTTGATGGCGGGGGAAAGTCCGGGATTGTCCTCCATGGTAAAGTGAAGGTACAAAGCGTTTTTCTCCTTGGCCCGCAGAATCCACTCGGTGTAAAACCAGTGGTGGGGATGCTCCGGGTTGCAGCAGAAAAAGAACTTGGAGCCTTCCACCGAGCATCTGGCCAGCGCCTGCTCCACAAAGGAGCGGGGCATCAGCACCACTTCGTCCAGCAGAACCCCGGCAAGGGTGACTCCCTGAATCAGGGCGGCGCTGCCCTCGTCCCGCCCCCCAAAGAGGTAAAAGCGCAGGGTGCGGCTCCGATGGTAGACCTCCAGCAGGTTGCGGGAGAGATACAGCCGGTGGGGGATTCCCAGCTGGGCAAGGGCGGAGCAGAGAGGGGTGACCACATTGCGCCGCAGGGAGGTGACGGTTTTGCCGCAGAGGGCGAAATTCCCCTGCCCGTGGCAAACTAAAGCCCAAAGCACAAAGGAAAGGGAAAGGCAGAGGGTTTTGCCGGAACGCACCGCCCCGTCGCAGATGATGGCGTCCCGGTGCCGGTGGGGGCTGCCTTCGCACCACCAGGTGAGGACCGCCCGCTGCCGGGGGGAAAAGGGCTTAAAGGTCATCGGGTTCATCCGCCTCCACCGCGGGGTGGACGCTGTCCTTCAAAGCGGCGTACAGGCTGCCGGGGCCGTCGGGGTTCTTCTGGTCGCCGGAGGTTTTGAGCAGAAGCTCCAGCGCCTCCAGCCGGTTGTAGAGCTTGACCTCGCAGCCCCCGCCTTTGGGCCGCTTGATTTCGGAGACGGCGTACAAATCCATCCGCTCCAGGGTTTCGCGGTCCGGCTCCTCCTCCATGAGGGCGAGGCGGACCGCGTCGTTGCAGGAGCCGAGAGCGAGCCGAAGCAACCCCTGCAGGGCAAGGGCGGAAAGGTCGCCGCCTTGGGCGCGTTGCCCAAACGCTTCAATTTTCGCCCGAATCTTTGGGCGCTGCAGCAGCCTGGCGGCAATCAAGTCGGCTTGTTCCACCGGATACCCTGCCCGCAGGGCGGCTTCCCTTGGGTTGCCCAACTGGGCGCAGAGCCAGCAAAACACATGCTCGTTGCCGTGGGGCATGCATTCACCTCCAGGGAAAATTTGAAAGGCCTTTCACCTATACCGAAAAAACGGCGAAAAATTCCCCTCCCGGGAACCAAAAATCCAAAGCCTTACCAACCTAAGTCTTTGGCATCGTTTGTTGCGCGGCATACGCAACAAGGCGCATGCCGCGCAAAAAGCCCGGCGGGCATTTGCTCCGCCGGGCTTTTTGCTTGTTCGTTCTTCGGTTGTTATTTGGCGTCCTCCTGGTTTTCGTCTTTTCCTTCCTCCTCACATGTTTCCCTGGAATCTTTCTCACACGCTTCATTCGTGTTATCCTCGCACGCTTCGCATGCTTCCAGAGCCTCTTCACACGCTGTTTCCGGTTCTTCAACGGATTCCTCGGGTATTTCCTCGCACACTTCTTCGGTTTCTTCCCTGCGCTCATCTTCCGACTCTACCGCGCGCTCCTCTTCGGCTTTGTTTTCGAACTCTTCTATCGTTGCTTCCTCACATGCGTGTTCCATTTCTTCCGCATCCTTTTCCGCGGTGTCTTCCATTTTCTCTACTGGCTCTTCCTCCGTATGTTGGTCGGCGTTTGCTGCTTCTTCCGCGCCTTCGCATTGCCAAATAACTTCCAAATCGGGATTGGGCGGTTGTTCTTTCCCGTTTCCTTCCTCATCTGGACTGCGGCAACAATCCGGCTGGGGCTGATTTTGCTCCGTTTCACAGTTCGGCTGCTCTTCGTGGCAGGGCTGGGGGAGATGGCAGGCCCGAGCGTCCCTTCGCCTTCTGCCCACAAAGCCGGTCAATCCCAGCAACGCAGCCGCAGCCACAAACAATACCATTGGATTCATCAGCAAATCCCCTTTGTGAAAATTTCTGCCCGAAAGCAATTTTCTCCTTTTGTTACCATATCTATGAAACAAAGGGGAGTTTCATGCTGCATGTTCGCCCCAAAGGGGGAAATACTGATACGGAATCTGGAAAAAGGCTGGTGTTGCCCTTTGGAAGATAGGGTCATCTATCTGCTGCGCATTCTCATTGTCTATTACCTCAACCTGTGCATGGTGGGAATTGTAGGGCTGCTGCGATAAGGATTTTCAGAAAACGAAAAAGGCGAGATGCCCCAAGCATCTCGCCTTCTGCTCTTTGATTTTAAGAATTGGAATTTCTGCGTAGCCACACGGAAGTGTCGGTGGAATTGGAACCGTCGTCCAACACGTAGTTAGCATAGGGGTCGCTGGATTGGGAAGAAGAGCTGTTCTGGCTGGCGGCCGCCTGCTGAGCCTGCTGCTGGGCTACCGTGACCGGCTGGTTAAAGTCGGGATGTTTGACGTTGGGATTGACCGAAATGTTGACTTTGTCCTTTTCGCTCTCACCGGGACGGAGCAGACGGGCCACCACAACAAAGCGCTGATTTTCGGTGGAGCCGTACTGACGGGTGCAGGTGGTGAGGGTGAGGAGGACGTCGTCGCTGTTGACATCCACGTCGAAGTTGAACAGGCTGCGCTGGCGCCACTCGTTGATGAGCTGCTGGCGCTGCTCTTTGTTGGCGTTGGGATTGTTGTAGAAGAAGTTGGGGCTGATTTCGCAGTAGCCTACGGCAAACACTCTCCAAATGCCTTCGTAGTCGGCGGTGGAGAAGTAAATGTGGGGCTGCCACTTGGCAAAGTCAATGCTGGTGTAGGAGGCCAGCTGAGCAAACATATGGTGTTTGCTGTCGTTGGTCGCATTGCTGCCAATATCAAAGGGAGCTCTCAGGTTGGTCCAGTTGTGGCCGTAAAGCACCACATTCTTGGAAGAATTCTGCCAGGAATCTCCCCATTTGTAACGGTAGTCGATGTAAGTGACGTTGTCTGGATAGTTATACCAGTTTTTCCAGGTTATGTTAGGGTAGTTGTTGCCTTTCCAATCCCGGTAGAGGTAATAATTGTTGTCTTTATCGGAATAGGCTACCGGCATGTTGATGTTGGTGCCTGGAATCATCAGCCAGCCCTTGATGTCAGGGTTGACGGCGGCATAACTCTTGGTGGCTTTGGACAGAACGGAGAACGGGTTTACCTCACTGGTGACAAAGGTGGCGGAAGCTTCCTGCTCGAGAGTAATCTGATCTCCCAACAGGGAAAGAGCCATGCCAGAAGTCGAAGGCACAGTGGGATAAAAAGCCTGCGCGGTGGTCAGCAAACCCAGCGCAAGCGAGCATAGGGCAATTTTGCCTTTTTTGTTCCTCATACCTGGGACAACCTCCTGATGGATTGCTTACAATAAAACAAAGTATAGCACAAATTGTGGTTGGAGAAAAGACCTAAAATCTGCTACATCCATATAGTGCCGCAAGAAAGTGGAATCCCTGCAGCCAAAGAAAAAATAGCAAAGGCATCCATTCAATAGATGCCTTGACAAGGAAAATTGCCTTCACTTTAAATTGGCTGCGACCACCTGGTTTCTTCCATTTTGTTTTGCCTGGTACAAGGCTTGGTCTCCCACCCGGTAAAGCTGTTCAATGGTGGTGTATTGGGTGGGAACCACGGAAGTAATGCCGATGCTGACGGTATATTTGATGGAATAATGTAGAATATGTACCACACTTTCCGCTACCGAGTTTCGCAACCGCTGGGCAATGCCGTAAGCTTCCTTTTCACTGACTCCCGGCAGCAAGGCGGTAAATTCTTCGCCGCCTATTCTGCCTAAGATATCGTAGCCGCGCAGTTGCTTCTTTAACGTGCTGGCAAAGTGCTTCAGCACGATATCCCCCACCATGTGGCCGTATTTGTCGTTGATTTTTTTAAAGTTGTCCAAATCCATCATAAAAAAAGTAACCGGCGTCTGATGTCTCGTGCAGAAGGAAAGGCACTCCTTGGCCCGGATAAAAAAAGCCCGTCGGTTATAAAGGTCGGTCAGTTCGTCGTAGGTGGCATATTTGGTCAATTGTCGGTCGGTTTTTTCCTTGGAAAGCAAAATAAGGCCGATATTTCCCACCATCATGACCACATACTGCCACAGGAAAAACAATATGTGATAGGGATGGTCGGTTATGGGCGATATGGGAACGTAAAAATAAAGCACTTCAAAGGTCTTGAAGATCAGGAAAATAATCCACACGCCGTACACATAGGACATGAACTTTTGAAAAGACGATGCGCTTTTGTTGCTGAAGGAGTAATAGCACGGAATACTCCACAGTCCGGCCAAACTGAAGGAAAGCACGGCCATATGGACGACATCATTGTAGTGAAAGAGGTGGAGAGTCCACGACAGAAGAAACAGAAATAGGTAAGTGACGCAATAACAAATCCGTTTAATGTGCAGGGTGAGGCGTTCCTTGACCAGGAAAAAAGCAATAATTTGAAAAGCGCTCCCCAATATTAGCAGAGCCCCCCCGACCAGCATGGACAGCCGGTTGGAGAGGTAACCTTTCAGGCTCAACAATCCCCACGCCAGAGCATCACAGAACCGCGCCAGCAAAAACGTGTAAAAGGTGGAGTCTTTTTTGCGCCTGGCAAGGAAAAAACCGCCCATCAGGCCGGTGACAATATGCCCCGATATCAAGACAACAATCAATGTGCCGATGTGAATGGTTAACATCATTTGCCACTCTCCGAATCCTGTGGGCTTACGTTTCCGCTTGGCTTAACAGGAGTGAATTGGGTTCCAGCAAATGGGGTCGGGGCAATTTGTGTAAACAGTGGAACAGAAAAAAGCAATATATCCTGCATTTTCATGTTAACGGAGCTAAATACCGCTTGTCAAGAACATTATGGAGAAATATGGTGTTTTTGGCATTATCGGCAATTAATTTAAATATTCTTTGTTATTGTTACCATATCAAATTCATTGAGATAATTAAGTTGCACCCCAAAAGGAGTACAACTTAATCGGCCATATCAAAATCATTTTTTCAACCCACGCCCTCGGTGAGGAGAGCGACATATTAATTAATTTATACTATCACGAGTTGCTAAAAATTGCAATCTACTTCCCCCGTGAGGGGAGCGACGGAATTGTTGTTTCCTAACAATAGTGCAGTCAAAATTTCAATCCACGCTCCCCGTGAGGGGAGCGACTCTCGGGTTTACACCGACCATGAACTATAACGCGAAATTTCAATCCACGCTCCCCGTGAGGGGAGCGACGGAATTGTTGTTTCCTAACAATAGTGCAGTCAAAATTTCAATCCACGCTCCCCGTGAGGGGAGCGACGGAATTGTTGTTTCCTAACAATAGTGCAGTCAAAATTTCAATCCACGCTCCCCGTGAGGGGAGCGACTCTCGGGTTTACACCGACCATGAACTATAAC
>JAKPGH010000278.1 GCA_029550985.1 Bacillota bacterium | reverse complement strand
TTTTTACAAAGGGGTCAAGGACCTGCTGTTCCGGGTGACTTATTACCGCAAACGGATTAATTTGGAGGTGTTCCACGCCATTTCCGACGGCGGCGGCGCTCTGGAATTTCTCAAGGCCATTGTCTATCACTATCTGGTGCTGGCCCACAAAGACTCCCTTCCCCCTCCCCTGCCTGCTCCTCCGGGAGGAAGTACCCCACAGCAAAAGGCGGAGGACAGCTTCGAGCGGTATTACACCCCTCAGCAAAAGGACAGCGTGTTTAAGCAGAAAGCCTACACCATCGGCGGCACCCTGCTGCCCTCCGGCCACATCAAGGTGATTGAAGCCCGGGTTTCCACCAAAGGCTTGCTGGCTTTGGCCAAACAAAAAGGGGTGACCATCACATCCTACCTGGCGGCATTGCTGCTGCTGAGCATTTACCACGAGCTGATGCCCCGGCGGGCGCTGGGCAAAACGGTGGGGGTCACCGTCCCGGTGGATTTGCGGGGCCACTTTACCTCCCGCTCCACCCGCAACTTTTTCAGCGTGGTGGGGGTGGGCTATCAATTTTCCCAACTGCCCCAAGAAAACCAGCTGGACGCCGTGCTGGCCAGCGTCAGCCAGCAGTTAACCCACCACACCCGCTCCGACGCCCTGGCCCAGCGGATTAACTACACCATGGGGATTCAGAAGCACCCCGCCGCCCGGTTTACCCCTCTGTTCATCAAAAATATGGTGCTGAAAGCGGCCTACCAAAAAGCGGAGGCCTGCACCACCTGCGCCCTTTCCAATTTGGGGCGGATCACCATGCCCGACTGCTTCGACCCCTATATTGACCGGTTTACCTGCCTGCTCAACCCGACCTCCCACCACCGGCTCAAGCTGGCGGTCTGCTCTTACGGGGACCAGCTGACGCTGAGCTTTTCCTCCGTCATTGTGGAAACCGGCGCCCAAACCTGGTTTTTGCGCTATCTGGCGGAGCAGGGGCTGGATGTGGTGATTACCTGCAACGGAGGCTACGACCATGAGATACTGTGAGGCCTGCAAGGTGAAGGTGGACAACCCTTTGGAGCACTGCCCGCTCTGTTTTCACGTGCTCTCCCCTTACGACGATGCTCCGGAAGAGGAAAGCTATCCGGACTATCAGGGGGCGGTGCGGCGGTACAATTTGATTCTCAGAATTTTGCTGATGGTTTCCCTCACCGCGGGGGCCACCTGCCTTACCATCAATTTGCTGACCGGGCGAACCTTTCTGTGGTCTTTGATTGTGATTGTCAACATCCTCTACATGTGGCTGGCGGTTCCCATCGCGCTGCGCCGGCGGTATTCGGTGGGTTTTAAGGTGATGGCCCAGGCTTTTCTGCTGGCGGCTTTGGTGGTGGCGGTGGATTGGATTATCGGCCACAACGGCACCTGGGCCTACGACTATGTGCTGCCTTTTCTCTTTGTCACCGCCATTCTCACCATCACCGTCATCAGCATCGTCAAGCGGGTGAAACTGCGGGAATTTATCCTCTACTTCTTCCTCATTGCCCTGCTGGGCTTTGTTCCTCTCCTGCTGCTGGCGGTGGGGTTGGTGCGGGTGAGCTGGCCTTCGCTGGTGTCCGCCCTTTACGCCGGCCTGTCGCTGGTCAGCCTGTTTGTCTTTGCCGACAAGGCCACCAAAATGGAATTGAAAAAGCGGCTCCATTTCTAGAACCGCCTCTCCATGCGAAAAGCCCTGCCCCTTTCAAAAGGCGCAGGGCTTTGAACTGTATCGTTTATTCGTCCGCTTTTTTCTTCCCCGTCTTTTCCTTTCCCTGCAGCTCGGGAACCGGCCGCACATCGTTTTTGGGAAAGTGCTGCTTCTTGTTGCTTTCGGTGCCGTGGGGCTCCTTGGGGTCGGGGCGGCGCATGCCAGCCTTGGCCATTGTCATCAACTCCTGTCTTTTGGAGTTAGTTTCCCCTCCGCACCGATTTTTATGCCGTCATTCCAACGGCACATCCACAAATCCCCGGGGTCCCAGCACCTTTCTGCTGCGATAGCCCACCGCTTTTAACAGCTCGCAGGCCTGGTCAAAGGCTCCAATGAGGTTTTCCTTCTGGTGGGCGTCGGAACTGAGAATAACAGGAACCTTTCGCTCCCGCAGCATTTTGAGGATGTCCACCGAAGGGAAAGGCTCCGGAGACTGGCCCCGGTAAATGGCGGAGGTGTTCACCTCCACCACGCAGCCGCTTTCCGCAATTTGACGGGTGATTTCCAGCCACATATCCCGATACCAGGAGGCGTTGGTATCCAGCGGGATCATCCCCTTTCGCACCAGCCGGGTGACAATATCCAGGTGGCCTAAAATGGGGGGACGATACTCCAACGCCATTTGAACCAGCGTTTGGCCGTAGGATTCCACCACTGCCC
>JAKPGH010000270.1 GCA_029550985.1 Bacillota bacterium | reverse complement strand
CATCCGGTGGACGGTGAGGTTTTGGTAAGCCTTGGGCCGTGCCTCGTTGTCCAGCAGCGCCGCCCCTTTGTCTCTGGCCTCCACCTCCAGCACCACGCCCTTTTCATCCACCCGGGTTCGCTGGCGGTCGATACCGCCCTCAAAGAGCAGGCGGCCCTTGTACTCCACCCGGGCTCGCAAAAACTCCGGGGGAAAATCGGGAACGGTAAAGCGTCCCCACAGGCTGCGGGCAGGGGAGGAGAGGGAGGAGGTAAGGCTCAGGGAAAGGGGTTCCAGTTCATAATCTCCTCCCGCAAAGGCGGTGGCGAGGGTGACCCGAAAGCTCATCCCGTCACCTCCGCCTGCAAAAAGGTCATGGTGTAGGGGATTTCCCGCCCATCTCCCGACGCCTCCCAGCGCACTTCGGTCAGCACCGCCTCCATGCTGCCAAGGCCGGGGAGAATCAAAATGCCGGGAGTGGAATCGGCGGTTTTTTCTTCAAACTCCGCCACCAGCGCGGCCGCCTGGGCGGGGGTGGGGGCCAGAAAGCTGCCGGAGCAGCGAACCTGCTTGACTCCGGGGCCCAGAGCCTGCACCACCTCCCCGTGGCCCGGCCGGAAAAAGACGGCGTGTCGCCCCGGCCTTTCCACCACAATGCTGGCGGGGTTGTGGGGAAACAGAAAGTTTTTAAACTGCATCTTTTCCATGAAAGGCCCTTTCTTTCACGTGTTTCATTTGCTATTCCTCCAGCGGCGGCTGGGAGGCTAGGCGGGATTCCCGCTCCAGGCGGTACACCAGCCGGTCCAGCAGCTCATCGTCGTCGGGCGCGGAGTTTTCCCGCCGCCGGGAAAGGGGCGAGGATGGGCGCGTTTCCAGGCGGTAGATTTCCTGGAGCTGGGGCGCTTCCACCGTGGGAAGGACAAAGGCCTCTTCCTCCATCGGCGGAAGGGAGGGGAGCAAAAGTTCCTCCCTTTCCCGCTCCGGTTGAAAATAATCCCGGAAGGCAGAGCGGTTGGCGGCTAAATCCGCGCCGATGCTCACAAGGCCTCACCTTCCTTTTTCAATTTCCCCAACCGGCGGCAGCCCTCGGCGATTTGCCGCAGACTCATCCGCTCCAGCACCGCTTTGGGGGAGGTGATGTCCTCTCGCCGGGCGCGCAGGGCGTAGTAGAGAAGGGTGGCGTTGTGGGCCAAAGCCGCCGCGTCCTCCAGCGAAAGGCCGCTGCGCATCAGCCCCGGAATGAGGGAGGGCGCCTGCCGGAGAACGGCAAGCTCCTCGGTGGCGGTCAAAGGACGCAGAGAAAGGGTAACATCGCTCATTTCAGCTCCATCCTTCCCGCCGCCAGAATGCTTACCGACTCCAGCACCACGCTGCCCAGGGAGGCGCTTTCGTCAATGCGGGACCACTCGCAGCCGGAGTAGATGACCCTGCGCCCCGGCTTTGCAATAACCACGTTAAAGTTGGAAAGGGAATAGAAGTCGATGCTGTCGGAGAAGGCGTCCTCCAACAGCTGTACCCGCTGCAGCTCCAGCTGGTGGACGCATCTTCCCGCCACCGTGCCCACCGGCTCCTTTTGGCCGAAGGCCTCCACCGGGCGGCTGTCCCGGGTGGAGCGGGCCCGGTAGCTTTGGGCCACCGCCAGCCGCCGGCCGTTGACTTCGATGGTGATATCCCCCGAGGTGGGAAAGGCAATCATCAGGCAAAACCTCCCTTACACCCGAATTTGGGCGGTGATGTGGATGGTGCTGACCAAATGGGCCACCGAAAAGGCCAAATCCACCTGGCAGACGGTGGGGTCTCCCTTCGATGGGCGCACCACCGGCGGGGCAAAGTCGGTGAGGATGCCGGCGTCCCGTTTGGCGGCCAGTTCCACCGCCACCTGGTCCCGCACACTGCCCATAGAGGTGATTCCGGCGCCCTTGAGTCGGACTTTTAAGCAGCCGCGGATGTGGCGGATGACGTCGTCCACAATCAGCACCGTGTTGAGGCTTCGCAGGCCGTCGTCGGCCGCGCCGTTTTTGGCGGTACAGGTGGTCATGGCGCGAATCAGCTCCACCCGTCCCCCCACCTTTTCAAAGACGCAGACGCCGGCGGCAAGCAGCTCCTGTACCAAAGATTCCGGCAGGGGAGCGGCCTCGGTCAGCAGAGGATACTCCTCCCCCGAGAAGTTGACCACCGGGCTGCCCGCCGTCAAAACCCGGGCGGCCAGGCTGCAGGCTCCATACAGAGGACTATCTTCCACCTCCGGATTGGCAGTAACGAAAGGAGTGCAGAGCACCACCCGCTCGCAGCAGAGCCTGGCGGCCACCTCCTTTGCTGCTTCCGGAGGGGCGGCGCAAAAGCCGAGACACTCCCGCATCTGCTCCGAAGCGCTCACCACATGGTCCTTCAGCGCCTGATAGTCTTCGAGAGTGTTGCAGTGGCAGACGATGGCGCCGATATCCCCCTCTCCCAAAAGGGCGAGAGCCTCCTGCACAGTCGGCCCCTCCGCCAGATACACTTTACCCACGCCGCCCTCCAACAAAAGCCGCAGGCACTCCCGGGCAGAGCTTTCCATTTGGTTTGCCTGGGCCGGAGAAGTCACAACGGCAAGCTGCGCTTTGTCCCCGGGCAGCACCAGGGCACAGTCCCGCAAGGCGGTGGGAACGCAGCTTCCCGTAATCTGGTAGCGGGAATAGACCCCCGGCCTTAAGTTTTGCAGCACGTCAGACATAGAGCTCACTCCTCACCTCGTAGTCCCGAATTTCCTCGGCGGTTTCCCGCCCGGTAAAGGCTGC
>JAKPGH010000179.1 GCA_029550985.1 Bacillota bacterium | reverse complement strand
GCCGCGGCCTTGGGCGGCTCCGCCTGCGAGCGCCGGGCGTTGGGCTCGGGGGAAGACTCTGCGGGAGCGTCCTGCTGTTCAAAATCGGGGAACACAAAAGGCTGAATTTCCGGTTGAGTGGCATGCGAAGGAGGGACCTGCTCCGCCGGGGCCGGCAGCGGCGCCTCTTCCTCTTTCTGCTCCATCTCCTTTTCGGAGCTGGGCGGCGGGGCGACCCTGCGTATTTTGGGCAGGGCGGAAAGGAGTTGCTCCGCAGTCGGCACCACTCCCTCTCCCTTTTCAAAGGCGTCTTTTTCCGTCTCCGCCTGCAACTCCTCCTTGGAGGGAAGCTTGTACTTTCCAAAGTCCAAGGGGTTGGGGTCTTTGTCCTCCACGTCCTGCTTTGGCCGGCGGGTGCGTTTGGTCCCGGTACTGCTGGAAGTCCGCTTCTTTTGCTTGGAAGCAGGCTGAGGGGCGGAATCCTGCACCAGGCTTTCAATCAGGGGACCGCCGGTTTTCTGCTCCTGCTCCCGGACAGCGGGTTTTGGTGGAATCTGGGGTGTCACCGGCAGAGGCGGCGTTTTGGCAGCGCCTTTGCCCAGACTGCTGAAGATTTCATCCGTCTCCTTCAGACGGGGTTTTTCCGCCATTGCGAACCTCCTCTATTAAAAAGGGTAGTAATTTTGCAGTACAAGCAGTCTCACTGGCGATGATGGGACTGGGCCTTTACCTTTTGCACCGCTTTAATCAGGGCAGAAGTGACCTTGACCTCGTAAGTTTTGCGCAGTTGTTTAATTGTTGCCTCCAAATCTTCCGGTTCGGTCACCATGTAGGCGGGCGGCAGCTCGTTGAGGGCGTAGGCCATCACGTCCTTTTTGCAGCGCTCGCACTCGCAGCACCGAAGGGTGGTCATGGTGCGCTCCAGTTTGTCTATTACGATATCTTCCATAAAATTGCGCAGGATATACTGCTGGTCGTCATGGTCTTCCGCTTCGTCGTCCAACGACTCCTGCTCCACCCGGGCCTGCGGCGGCATGGTCAAAATGGAAGGCATGATTTTGGAATACATTTGGTCCTTATCAAAATCTTTTTTTGCTTTTTTGGCCACTCCTACACCCCCTCGGCCAAAAGTTCCTGGATAAAGTTGGCGTAATCCCGTACGGCGGGGTTGCGAGGCGCATATTCAAACATACTGACCTGATTGGTTTGAGACTCGGGTATGGCGATGGAATTGCGAATGGCCGTCTTATACAGGCGGGTGCCCACCTGTTGAGCTACCATTTCGGCGGTTTCGCGAATGCGTTTTCCCAAAATGGTTCTTCCGTCATATTTGGATAGCAATATTCCCCCAATGACAAGATTGGGGTTGCAGGCCTGCCGCAATCGCAAAATGGTGTCGGACAGCTGGGCAATTCCCTGCAGACTGAAAATATCGGCCAGCATGGGGATGATGACGTAATCGGAGGCAGCAAAAGCGTTTACCGTAAGGATATTGAGGGCGGGAGGCGTGTCGATGATGATGTAGTCGTACTTGTCCCGCAACGGTTCCAACCCGGTGCGCAGCAGATATTCCCGTCCCGAGCGGGTGTACTCCAAATCGATGCCGGAAAGGAGGATGTTGGAGGAAATCAAATCCACGCAGCTGGTTCTCTGCACAGCAAAACGGGGATGGACATCCCCTTTGAGCAGGTCGTATACCGTGGGGCCATCTTCGATATCTCCTCCCAAACTAAAGCTTAAGTTAGCCTGAGGGTCCATATCCACCGCCAGCGCTTTAAACCCTTTGCGCACCAATCCGGTAGCCAAAGCCAAGGAGGTGGTCGTTTTCCCCACACCGCCCTTTTGATTGGTCACCGTAATTACTCTCGCCATATTCCACATCCTTTTGCCTTGATGGTACCGTCAATAATCGATTCGAAAGGTACATGGAGCAACACTTACAGATTGGATATTTATGCTATTCTAATTATAGAGCGTTCCCATGGCTTTGTAAAGTTTCGTAGAATTTTTTATCAATTTTTGTAGTATATGGAAGAATGGTAATTGGTGAAATCTTGTCGAAGCACAATGTTGTATCCTGCGTATTCCTATAGTATAATAAAAGATAATATTTCAATGCGGCAGCACCTGATATAGATGCTCGGATGATGAAAAGGTGGATTCTATGAATGCCAGATACGAAGATTTAAGCGATATTCATATTGACGTGCTGCGGGAAATTGGCAACATCGGCGCGGGAAATGCGGCCACCGCCCTTTCGGTCATGCTGGGTCAGCCCATTGACATGACGCTGCCGAAAGTTAACCTGCTGGAATTCAACAAAGTGGCCGACGCCGTGGGCGGGCCCGAAGCGGTCACTTACGGAGTATTGCTGAATCTTTCCGGCGACATCGACGGAATGATTATGTTTTTGCTCAACAAGGATTTTGCCCATCTGATTCT
>JAKPGH010000144.1 GCA_029550985.1 Bacillota bacterium | reverse complement strand
GACCTGACGAAAAACGCGGTTAAACTGCAGCCCGAGCTGAAAGAACTCCGCGACACCATCCGGAGCATCCAGAGCACCAACAACTCGCTGAAGGAACTGGCAAACGGCATGGACCTCGTTCGCGACAGCGCCGAGGGCCTCACGAACAAAAGCTCCGAGAATTTGCAGGAGCTGGGCGACGTGACGGCAGGGTTGGAAAGCAGCTTGGAAGAAATAACCGATGCGCTTGCCAATCTCAATCCCATTGCTCCCATGGAGCCTATCAACGTTGGCGGCATGACCTCTTCCACCGAGATCAAGGCGGCCGTCCAGCAGGCGAAAGCTGCTTACCAGCAATACCAAGACTATCTGACCGCAAACGGCCTGACCTCCGAGCAACTGCCCTTTGAGGCCTATCTGCAAGCCGGCGGAAAAAGTGCGGAGGAGGCGTCGGCCATTGCACAGCTGCTTGCCAAATCTCAGCAGGACAACTTTGACAGCCTGCTGCAGCTGATGGACAACGCCAACGCCATGCTTCCCACCATCAACAGCAAAATCGACGAAATCAACGCACTTATCGCCTCCATCGCCGGCCCCACCGCCCAACTGACCGATGATATGCGAGAGCTGTGCGATACCTTGGGGGAAGAAGGCGTCAACGCAGACCTCCAACAACTGATTGGACTTATCAACGCTGTGCTGAACAGTTTGGAGGGCCACAAAGGCGAAATGCAGAGCATCCTGTCCGACATAAACGAACTGGGAGATTTCATCATCTCCGTCAGCAACAATGCGGACGACATGCTGGATATTCTCGATTCGTTGAACGATACGCTGAACTCATATGAGTCGGATGCAGAAGACGCGCTGGACGATGCCAGAATCATCTCCAGAGCCACCGCAGACGCCGTCCGCAGCGCCCACAAAGCCATCAGCGCCGTTCAGAAGCTGCTCAAGGCCAGCGATGACAAGCTGAATTCCGGTACACAGGCTACTCTGTCCGGCCTTGCCGACGCCTTGCGGAAATCCACCGCGGGTCTTGCGCAAACCGACACGATTCGCGCCGCCAAAGAGACCATTACCAACCTCATCGACGACGAATGGAATAAATACACCGGCGAGAGCAACAATCTGCTGTTGATGGACGCGACCGCAAAGCCCACCTCGCTGACCTCGGAACAAAACCCTTCCCCGTCCAGCATTCAGTTTGTCATGCGGACGCAGGAAATCAAAGTGTCTGACAATGATACGGAGACATCGCAGCAGACGCAAAAGCAAAAGGTGGGGGTCTGGGGGAAAATCCGGGAAATGTTCCGGGATTTTTGGGTCTTCCTGACTGGGCTGTTCTCTTAATTTGCAAATTACATATTGGGAATCAACCGACGGTTAAGCGCCCATCAGCCAGAAACGTTTAGCTTGCAAATCTTGCAAAAGAAAACACCGAGTGAAAGCCAGGGCTTTCACTCGGTGTTTTTGTTTAATGGTAAGGGTCTTTTACTCCACCGTCACGGATTTGGCAAGGTTTTTGGGTTTATCGATGTCGCAGCCGTTTTCCCTGGCGACGTAATAGGCCAGCAACTGCAACGGCACCACCGCCAGCGCGGGGGAAAAGATGGGCTCGATGTGGGGAATGGAGATGATGTCGTCCGCCTGGGCGATGACCCGGCGCTCGCCCTGGAAGGCAACGGCAATCACCTTGGCGCCACGGGCCTTCATCTCCAGAATGTTGCTGACGGTTTTGTCCAACAGCCGCTCATTGCAGCACACGGCGATGACGCTCTGCCCCTCATCGATGAGGGCGATGGTTCCGTGCTTGAGCTCTCCCGCGGCGTAGGACTCCGCGTGAATGTAGGAAATTTCCTTCATTTTCAACGCCGCTTCCAGCGCCACCGCCCAGTCGGTGTTGCGGCCGATAAAGAACAGGGAATGGAACGTGTGAATCTTCTTCGCCAGGGCGGGCAGCGCGTGGTTTTTATCTATGGCCTGCTGCATCTTTTGGGGCAGAGACAGTACCTCGTCCAAAAGCGCCTCGTAAGCGGCGTCCTCCAGCCGCCCCAGTTTGCGGGCCGCATATAAAGCGAACAGGTAAAGAACCGCCAGCTGGGTGGTGTAGCCTTTGGTGGTGGCCACGGCAATTTCCGGACCGGCCCAGGTGTAAAGGGTATGGTCGGCCAGTTTGGCGATGGTGCTGCCCACCACGTTCACAATGGCCACGCTCTTTGCGCCCAGCCTCTGGCACTCTTTCAGCGCGGCGATGGTGTCCGCCGTCTCGCCGGACTGGGATACCACAATCAGCAGCGTGTGTTCATCAATAATCGGGTTGCCATAGCGGAGCTCGCTGGCCAGCTCCACCGAAACCGGAATGCGGCAGAACTCCTCGATGGCGTACTTTCCGGCGCATCCGGCATAATAGGCGGAGCCGCAGGCGGTAATTACAATCTTGTCGATGTTGCGCAGGTCCTCCGCCGTCAGTTCAAAGTCGTCCAGCACAATGTCCTTGCCCCGAATACGGGGAGTCAGCGCGGCCTGAACCGCCTGGGGCTGCTCCATAATCTCCTTGAGCATGAAGTGGTCGTACCCGCCCTTTTCGGCGGCTTCCACGTCCCATGTGATGCGGCTGACCGGTTTTTCCACCTCCCGACCCCGGCAGTCGTAGACGGTGATGCCTTGCGGGGTCAGCTCGGCGATTTCGCCGTCGTCCATATAAATGGCGTTTTTGGTGTAGGAAACCAGAGCGGTCACATCAGAGGCAAAGTAGTTCTCCCCTACCCCAACCCCCAGAATCAGGGGGCTGTGCTCCCGGGCGACAAACAGAGTATCGGGCTGGTCGGTGCAGAGAATGCCAAGGGCATAGGAGCCTTCCAGACGGGAAACGGTCTTAAGCACGGCGGACTTCAGGTCGCCGTCATAAAACATCTCCACAAGATGCACCACAACTTCGGTGTCGGTTTCGCTGAGGAACCGGTACCCCTTTGCCTTCAGCTCCTCTCGAAGGACTGCGTAGTTTTCAATGATGCCGTTATGCACCACGGCAAAGCGCCCATCGTTGGAAAGGTGGGGATGGGCGTTGAGGTCCGTCGGCGCGCCGTGGGTGGCCCAGCGTGTGTGCCCGATGCCGGTGGTGCCGAAAATAGCCTTCCCGTTGTCGGTTTTTTCGCAGAGATTGTCGATTCTGCCGCTGACCTTCTCCACCGCAATGCCGGCATCTCCAATAACGGCGATACCGGCTGAGTCATACCCCCGGTATTCCAGACGTTTAAGTCCCTCCAGCAGCAGCGGGGCTGCCTGTTGTTTTCCGGTAAATCCAACGATTCCGCACATGGCACTCATCCCTTCTTGGTAGTCATTTGCGCTCGCGCTTACGGAACTGACGCGGTTTTTAAACGGCGTCTCGCGGGCTTTTTGCCTCCGGCAGCTCTTTCCAGCGGCAAGACCGGAAATATCCCCTATATTCTATGAGCGGTTTTGCGTTGTCAGGCACGGAGGGAAAGAAAAAAATTGTCTTTTGCACTGTCTACAAGGGTAGCCGACCTGTCAACTTTTGTCAAGGTAAGTTTCTGCCAATAACGTTCAGTTCGTTGATTGGTGCAGAATCGTTGGACAAAACACCCCAAAATTGGACAACTATTTATTTTCCGCTGTTTCCGTAGTTGGAAAGCACCCGGGCGGATGGGTCGTTGACGTTGCAACCCTCCCACTCTTTGTTGGGCATCCAATAGTCCTTAATCATTTCGGCTTGTCCGGGATAATATTTTTCAAAGATTTCCCGATACAGGAGGGATTCCTTGGTAAAAGGCTGGGCGAAGGTGTACTTGCGGCGCTTTTCCTCGTATTCCTCGTCGGTGTAGAGCGTCTCGGCATACGCTTTGAGATGGTCCACCATGGAGTGGCCCACCGCGTCGGAAAATGCCGCTTTTTCCCTCCACAGAATCTCATCCGGCAGGTAGTCGCCTTCAAAGGCACGGCGCAGCAGGTATTTGCCCTTGCCGTATTTGTTCATCTTCATCTCCGGGTCGATGGACATGACGTAGCTGACAAAGTCAAGGTCGCCGAAGGGCACCCGGGCTTCCAGCGAGTTGACCGAAATGCACCGGTCGGCCCGCAGCACATCGTACATATACAGCTCGCGGACCCGCTTGACCGCTTCCTTCTGAAATTCCTCCGCCGACGGGGCAAAGTCGGTGTATTTATATCCAAACAGCTCGTCGGAAATCTCCCCCGTCAGGATAACGCGGATATCGGTCTGCTCATGAATGGCTTTGCAAACCAGGTACATTCCGATGGAGGCGCGGATGGTGGTGATGTCGTAGGTGCCCAGCAGGGCGATGACCGTTTCCAGAGAAGCCAGCACATCCTCTTTGGAGATGATGACCTCGGTGTGCTCGCTGCCGATGTAATCGGCCACAATTCGGGCGTATTTTAAGTCGATGGCGTCCACGTCCATGCCGATGGCAAAGGTTTTGATTGTTTCCTTGCTTTCCTTTGCAGCAATGGCGCACACCAAAGAGGAATCCAAACCGCCGGAAAGCAGGAATCCCACTTTGGCGTCGGCCACCAGCCGCTTTTTGACCCCCGCAATCAGCTTTTCCCGGATGTTGCGGCAGACGGTGTCCATATCGTCGTAACAAACGCTGTCCACCCGCCAGATTTCCCGATAGGGGATAAACTCTCCCCCTTTCCAGTAGCATCCGGGCGGGAAGGGCATAATTTTGGAGCAGATGCCGACCAGGTTCTTGGCTTCGCTGGCAAAGAGAATGCTGCCTTTTTCGTCATAGCCGTAGAACAGCGGCCGAATGCCGATGGGGTCTCTGGCGGCGATGTATTCTTTGGTTCTGCCGTCGTAAATAATGCAGGCAAACTCTGCGTCCAGCATGGAGAACATATCGGTGCCGTGCTCAAAGTAAAGGGGAAGCAGAATTTCGCAGTCG
>JAKPGH010000138.1 GCA_029550985.1 Bacillota bacterium | reverse complement strand
TTGGTCTTGCCCGCAATGGCCTGAGCAGCGGGGGTGGCAATGGCGAGAACCAGGTCCACCTTGTTGCTGACAAAACGGTCGCTGATGGTGGAGAGGTTGCTTTGGTCGGCCTGCGCGTTCTGGAAATCAATTTCCAGGTTTTGGCCTTCCACAAAGTTATTGTCCTGCAAAGCGGCGATAAAGCCTTCCCGCGCGGAATCAAGGGCAACGTGAGCCGTAAACTGGATAATGCCCACCGTTACCTTGTCGCCGGCCTTGCCGCCGCCCGCTGTGTTGGTGTTGGAGGCGCATCCAAACAGGCTGCCCACCAACATCAGAACGGAGAGAAAAATAGCCACACTCTTCAACTGCTTTTTCATAGAAAAACCTCCTAACTTTATTTTCAATGCATGTACTTGTGATATAAAAAAATCGCCCCTGCATAACAGGGGCGAAAATTCATTTCGCGGTACCACCTTGTCTTCGTTGTATCAAATACAACCTCAGTGAGCAACAAAATTATTGCTCCTCCACTGTAACGGTTGGAATCCGTCGTAGCCTACTCGACCTTGGCAAAGGTCTTTGGGTACGCAGCTCGCAAGATGTATTCACAGTGTTACTCGCATGCTTTCTCGCACCAACCGAAAGCTCTCTGGGATGCACTTCGCACTGCTACTATTTCCTGGTCATCGCCTTTGTCTATGTTCGGTTAACTTAGTATTTTGTAGTGATTAGTTTTAAATTATAACCATCCCTTCGAATTTGTCAATAGAAAAGAACATCCAAATTCCAGTCCCCTTGAAGGTTATCCCACTGTAGATTCTGCCAAAGAATGTATCAGACGCCTTACTGTTTTGGCCTCCGAGTTAGTGCAGGATATGTTTTTGCCATGCGGTTTGACACAGCCTCGGGGATACAAATAGGCCGCCGGTTGGCGGCCAAAATATGTTCCTATCGTCTGCGGCGGGTAGGGGTATGGTTGGGGGAAATTAAATCTTCCTCCATCTCGTCGGCTCCCTCCAGCAGGTTTTTGTACCATTGCAGGGCGTTTAAGTAGGCGTTGTAAATTTCCTCCGGAGTCAGGTCGTAGAGAATCAGCAGCCGGGAAATGGTCTTCCAATCCGCCGCCTCGTACAGATAGATGAAGTTCAGCAAGGAGCCGTATTCCCCCTGCACGTACAGCAAAGCATCCCGAATGGAGTCGGAAACCTGCACCATCTGCAAAGCTTCCTCCATCGTAAGCTCCAAAATGGAGTCCAGCACCGAAAAAAGCCCCATCAAAAACAGGCTTTGGGCATGGGCTTCCAGATGGAAGGCGGGGGCCAGGTTTTCGGCAAATTTGGCCCGCACCAGAGAAAGGCGGGTCAATTCGTCGGGGCGGTCGGCGCCCAGCAGCTTGGAAACGGCGGTAATCACCCATTTGCGGGTTTCCACCTGTCCTAAAATGGTGACGGCGTGGTTGACGCTTTTCACCTTTTGCCGCAGGCCCAAAAACGGGGAGTTGATCATCCGCATCAGGCTCACCGTCAAGGCGGTGTCCTGCTGCACCACTTCCGCCACCGAGGAAAACTCAAAGTTGTCGTCCCGCACCAGGTTCAGAAGTTTAATCAGGTTCATCTTCAGCGGTTTGACCTGATGCTGCCCTTTGGTGACGGGGATGCGGTAAAACCGCCCTTCAAAGAGGGCGGGGCCGTGGTCCCGCAGCGCTTCGAAGTGCTCGTTGGTGTTGATGTGAGTCATCACAATGGAAATTTTGGGATAGTTGCGCTTGGTGAGAGCGTACATCAGTTGCTGGCCCGGATGGTGCATTAGCCGATGGTCGAAGAAGATGTAGTCGCACATCTGCACAATGGGAGCGTAGACGTCCACCCGGTCCAGTTTTTGAATGGCAAAGCGGAAGCCTTTTTTCTTCAAATCCGCCATACGGCTCAGGTAAGGCTCCTCGGGTTTGACGTCGTTGGACAAAACAAAGATGACCTTTTCGTAAGGCACACGGCACTGCTGAGCCAAATCCGCCAGCAGCATCAAATTGTTGACGGGGACAAAAATGGGCTTGCCCATGGTAAAGGCGTCAATTCCCACCACATTCAGGGTGGCCAGCAAAGGAGAAAGCATGGCGCCGTCAAACTCGCTGGTGGCCTGACTGGCCTTCATCAGCTCGTTGCCTTCCTGGTAGCGGAAATAATAGGCCTGTACCGCCATGTGCTTATCAAAAAACGGTACCGGAATGACAAGTAAGTCCATAATATCCCCCCATCTTTATGCTTTTTAATTATACTATATAAATTCTTATAAATCCATAAATTTTGTTGTTTTTATCTAATTTCACAAGAGAAAAGCCGGAGGTACCGCGACACGGCGGCTCTCCGGCCATAAGGGTTAGTTGAAAAGATACTCCTCCGCGGCCCGGCGGGCTTCCAAGGCCTGGTAGGTGTCCATCGCCTTGAGCGCAAGCTTTCCGCTCAGGCGTATCCCCGCCGGCAAAAAGCTGCGGTAGCTCCAAACCATTTCCTGCATTTCACCGGCGGCCCGGGCGTTGAGGTAATAGTTTTCGCCCATCCAGGAGATGGTGGCGCCTTCCGGCCCCACCGAATCCACCAGAAACAAATGGGGAAAACGGCCGGGCATATAGCGCTGGGTGGACCAATCCACCACCATAAAACCCACCAGCCCGCCGATGAACACACAGGTGATGAGAAAGGCCGCCAGAAATAGTCTGAGATTTTCATTCATGACGAGGCGTCGTCCTCCATACTTTGATAAATCAGTTCCGCCAGAGCGCGGCCCGCCATTTCGGCGGAGTAGACGGCTTCTTCCAGGGTGTTGGCGTTGGAGCCGAACTCCAGCAGCAGCGCGCCGGTGGAAAGGTGCTGGTTGTACTTGCGGTGGCTGAGCAGAATGGGGCGGGTCAGCTGCGGGAAGTTGCGCTCCATGGCGTTTTGAAGGTCGCAGGCAAAGCGCATATTCTGCTTCCAGTGCTCTATTCCCATGGAGCCGTTGTCCGCCCCGGCGATAATCATAATTTGAGCCGCTTTTCTCCCGTCAATTTCCACCACCGGCTTGACGATGGTTTGATTTTCCCGCTCCATGGCGTCCCGGTGCAAGTCCAAAATGATTTTGATGCTGGGGTACTGCTCCAAATATTGCTGGATGGTCTCGGCGCTGCGCTCGTAGGAGCCGTTGTAGGAAGGGTAATCGTGCTGGGTGGTGTCGTGGATGACGCCGATTCCCGCCTGTTCCAACGCGTGGGCCATGGCCGCCCCCACCGCCACCATATTGTTGTTGTTGTCGGTGCTGCGCCAGGTGTTGCGGGTGTCGTAATACTCGCTGTCGTACCGCTCAAAGCTTTCGGTGGCGTGGGTGTGGTAAATCAGCACCAGCGGGCCCTCGTTTTCCTTCAGCGCCATGCTTTCGGTTTCTTCCAGCCAGGCCAGAATATTCTCGTTGGAATATTTGGTGTCGTTGCGCAACAGCCCTTCCCCAATGCGGAGGAAGTACCCCCCTTCCTGGCCGGCAAAGTTTTCGCTGATCAGCCGCCCCCGGAAAGCCTGGGGAATTTGGGGTTGGATGAGAGGCCTCTGTTCCAAAG
>JAKPGH010000132.1 GCA_029550985.1 Bacillota bacterium | reverse complement strand
AACCTGCAATTTGAAAGGCCTCCCGCACGGTTTCCGCAATTTGGGAAGCGTCGGTGATGAAATAGTTTTTCTTCACCACCGGCTTGGTGATGGAAACGATATCCACCTCCTGAAAGCTGCTTCGGCCGATAAGGTCCCGGGCCACGTTGCCGGTGAGGGCAACCAAAGGCACCGAATCGTGGTAGGCGGCGGCAATACCGGTCACCAAATTGGTGGCTCCCGGCCCGGAAGTGGCCAGCACCACGCCGGTTTTTCCGGTGGAGCGGGCGTAGCCGTCGGCCGCGTGGGCCGCCCCCTGCTCGTGGGAGGCTAAAATATGACGGATTTTATCCTGCTTTTCGTAAAGGGCGTCGTAGATGTTGAGCACCGCGCCGCCGGGATACCCGAACACCACCTCTACCCCTTGCTCGATTAAGGACTCAATGAGGATTTGGGCTCCTGTATACTCCATGGCAACCTCCTTTTCGGCTATACTTGTTAGGACTCTACTTTTACCTGATAGCCGTGATCCTCCAGACGGCGGATCAGCTCCTGCCCGTGCTCCCAGCCTCCCACCTCGCAGGCCACATGGAGAATGGAATCTCCCAGCGGAAGGTCGGCGCTCAGGCGGTCGTGCTGCACCATGATGAAGTTGGCGCCGCATTGGGCCACAATGCTGGAAAAGGTGTTGAGGCTTCCGGGTACATCCCGCATGATGGTGCTGAATTTAATCCGCCTGCCCCGGGTAATCAGTCCCTTTTCCACAATGCGGTGGATAAAGCCCACGTCGATGTTGCCGCCGGAAAGCACGCAGACCGCCCGCTTGCCCGCAAGGTCCACCACCCGGTTGATGGCGGCGGCAAGCGCGGCGGCGCCGGCCGGTTCCACCACCATTTTGTTTCGCTCCAGAAGCATCAAAATGGTGGAGGCAATTTCGTTGTCGGTGACGGTGACCATCTCGTCCACATATTCCCAAATCAGGGAGGAGGTGAGGGTACCCGGCTTTTTCACCGCAATACCGTCGGCGATGGTGTACACCGAATCGCAGCTGACCTCCTGCCTGGTGCGGAAGCTGCGCACCAAGGCGTCGGCTCCCGCCGCCTGCACACCGATGATCCGTACCCGGGGATTAATCTGCTTGATGCAGGCAGCCATGCCCGCCAAAAGGCCTCCCCCGCCTGCCGGAACCAATACGGCGTCCACCGTAGGCAGGGCGCGAAGGATTTCCAAAGAGATGGTGCCCTGCCCCGCTATGACGTCGGCGTCGTCAAAGGGGTGGATGAACAGGGCTCCCGTCTCCTCCTGAATCTGAAGGGCGTGGGCGTATGCTTCGTCGTAGTAGTCCCCAGCCAGTACAACTTTAGCGCCGTACCCTTCGGTGGCGGACACCTTGGCGATGGGGGTGGTGCGGGGCATGACAATGGTGGCTTGGGCTCCCATGGCCCGGGCGGCATAGGCCACTCCCTGGGCGTGATTGCCGGCGCTGGAGGCGATGAGCATGGGGAGACTGCCCTGTTCCCGAGCCAGGGCCGCTATTTTGTTGTAAGCTCCCCGCACCTTGAAGGAACCGGTTTTCTGCAGGTTTTCGCACTTCAAAAACAGTTCCGCCCCCGCCATCTCGGAAAAGGTGCGGGATGTGGTGACGGGCGTTTCGTGAATGGTGCCGCGCAGGCGGGACGCCGCCAGTTCAATATCCTTCAGCTGCATGGAAGTTCCCTCTCTTTCCGGGCCGACCAGTCCGTTTCGGCATAACGGCTGCGCCGACAACCCTGAATTTGTTCATATAAAGCGCCCTTTGCCGGCACGACAGCACAGGCAAAGGGCGCTTGGTTTTCTCCGTTTGCGGTCTTGGGGTTACAGCCGCACTGGAAAAATACTGCGTCTTTGCCTTTTGCGCCAAATTATCATGGCAGCCCAAATGGGCTGAATGATTCCTGTCATGATTTCGGCTGTTGTTCCATTCCTTTGGCTGAATCCAAAAGACATAGCCGCGTTTCCTTTCAAAAACAATTTTTTGCAGTATACCGAATTGCGGATTCCCTGTCAAGAACTTCCTTCATTATGGAGCTTTCAGCACGGCGCCCTGGCTGGCGGAGCTGACCAGAGCGGCATAGCGCTTGAGCCAACTGCTGGTAATGGGAGGAGGACTTGGTCGGAAGCCTTCCCGGCGCTTTGCCAGCTCTTCGTCGGAAAGCCGGACGTTCAGCTTGCCGGCGGGGATGTCAATTTCGATGATATCGCCGTCCCGCAGCAGCCCAATTTCGCCGCCGGCGGCCGCTTCGGGGCAGACATGGCCGATGGACGCTCCCCGAGAAGCTCCCGAAAACCGCCCGTCGGTAATCAGGGCCACTTCTTTGTCCAGCTGCATCCCTGCCAAGGCGGAGGTGGGGTTGAGCATCTCCCGCATACCGGGGCCGCCTTTGGGGCCCTCGTAGCGGATGACCACCACATCTCCCGGGCGAATTTCCCCTGCGTAGATGGCGGAGATGGCCGCTTCCTCCCCGTCGAACACCCGGGCGGGGCCCTCGTGCCGCAGCATCTTTTCATCCACCGCCGAGCGCTTGACCACGCAGCCTTCTCTGGCGATATTGCCCCACAAAACGGCGATGCCCCCCGTTTTGCTGTAGGGGTTGGAGATGGGGCGAATCACTTCCGGGTCCCGGTTCTGGACGCTTGCAAGGTTTTCCGCCACCGTTTTGCCGGTGACGGTCAGCAGGCTGGTGTCCAGCAGCCCTTCCTTTGCCAGCTCCGCCATGACGGCGGGGACTCCTCCGGCGCTGTCCAAATCCTCAATGTGGTGCTCCTGCCCGGCGGGGGCCAGATGGCAGAGGTTGGGGGTACGGGCGCTGATTTGGTTGATGATGTCCAAATTCATGGGAACACCCGCCTCGTTGGCAATGGCAAGCAAATGAAGGACGCTGTTGGTGCTGCAGCCCAAGGCCATATCCACCGCCAAAGCGTTGGCAAAGGCCTGGGGGGTAAGGATATCCCGGGGGCAGATGGTGTTCCTGACCAGCTCCATAATCTGCATGCCCGCCCGCTTGGCCAGGTGGATGCGCCGGGAATAGACCGCCGGTATGGTGCCGTTGCCCGGCAGGGCCATGCCGATGGCTTCGGAGAGGCAGTTCATGCTGTTGGCGGTGTACATGCCCGCGCAGGAGCCGCAGCCGGGGCAGCAATCCTGCTCGTATTCCGCCAGTTCCTTATCGTCGATGAGGCCGGCCTTGTAGCTGCCTACCGCCTCGAATATCTGGGAAAGGCTGATTTCCCGGTTCCGGTGGCGCCCCGCCAGCATGGGGCCGCCGCTGACCACAATGGCGGGGATGTTCACCCGGGCGGCCGCCATCAGCATGCCGGGGACGATTTTGTCGCAGTTGGGCACCAGCACCAGGCCGTCCAGACAGTGGGAGACGGCGAGGGTTTCCACGCTGTCACAAATCAGCTCCCGGGAGGGCAGGGAGTATTTCATGCCGGTGTGGCCCATGGCGATGCCGTCGCAGACGCCGATAGCGGGCATCATCACCGGCGTTCCCCCCGCCATCCGCACACCGGCTTTGGCGGCTTCGGCAATTTTATCCAGGTGGATATGTCCGGGGATGATTTCGCTGTAAGCGCTGATGACGCCGATTAAGGGGCGGTCCAGTTCCTCGGGGGTCAGGCCGCAGGCATACAAAAGGCTGCGGTTGGGCGCCCGCTCCACTCCCCTGGTGACGGTATAGCTGGAACGATTCAATGTCTTCACTCCTTCCGAGTCTGATAGGATGCGGCCGAAAGCTGTTCCACAAACTGCTTGGCGGTCCGGGCGCTGCGTCCGCCCCGTTCCAGCGCAAAGGCCTCGGCTGCGCGGGCGGTGAAAGGGTCGAAGGAAAAGCCCATCTGCCGGCAATACTTTTGGACGATGGAAAGATACAGCTCTTTATCGGGGCGCAGGAAGGTAACGGTCAGCCCAAACCGCTCGCTCAGCGAGCCGAGTTCCTCCAGGGTATCCCGCAGGTGAACTTCTTCCCCCTGGCGGTCGG
>JAKPGH010000116.1 GCA_029550985.1 Bacillota bacterium | reverse complement strand
AAGGCTATGTAATGCCGGCAGCCGGAAGTACAGGAAGGCGGATGTTGCGCCCGGCGATTGCGTGAATCTTTGCGCGTGGGACAGGGGCGTTTATTCCGCCAGAGTGGTAAGGGTTGACGCTCGCGGGCTGGAAGTGGTTGGCGAGCGTCTGGGGGCTGTTCCCGAGCGCGGTCGCTTCAGCTTTGCTCACGAAGACCTGTGCTACCTGGAGGTGCGGGAGCGATGCTAATTTTAGTGGATGGCACGTCGATCTTCAATGCTTGTTTTTTTGCGACGATGCCGAAAAGCTATTTTGCGGCCAAGACGCGCCGGGAGCGTTTCCGGGCCATGTCCCGGGCGATGCGGGCGCCGACCGGCGAAATGGTGAACGGTGTTTACGGGATGCTCGCGCTGCTGTTTGCCCTGGTTGACAGGGTGCAGCCGTCGCATTTGGCGGTAATTTGGGACGCGTCCCGGGACACTTTTCGCCGGGAGCTTTACCGGGGGTACAAGCCCAAGCGGGTGCTGTCTTTGCCCGAGGTGAACAGGCAGGTGGAATTGATGCGGCGCCTGCTGGGGGAGCTGGGAGTCTTCCAATGCGACAGGGAAGGCTTCGAGGCGGACGACGTGATGGCAACTCTGGCGGAACGGTTTGCGAAAGAGGTTGAGGTTTGCGTCTATTCCCGCGACCTGGATTTGCTGCAGGTGGTGGCCCCAAATGTGCGGTTTTGGCTGCATGACAAGGAGGCGGCCAAAAGGTATGCGGAAAGTTTTGTGCGTCCCCTGGGGCCGTTGCCGGATAGCGTCTTTGAGTACACGGAGGAGGCGGTGGAGCGTTTGGTTGGCGTGCCGCCATTCCTGGTGCCCGACTTGAAGGCGCTTGCCGGCGACAGGTCTGTGGGCTTACCGGGCCTTGCAGGAGTGGGCGAGAAGTCTGCGCTCAGGTTGGTGCAGGCGTACGGTGCCGTTGAGGAGATGTACCAGCTCCTGGAGCCGTTGAGCTATGAGGACCGCATGGCGGAGTTTAAGAAACATAACTTGACGGCAACTTTGCTGGACAAGCTGTTTGAGGGAGGCGATAAGGAAGCGCTTTGTGGAAAGCGTGCGGTGCTTTTGAGTAAAAGACTGGCCGTTTTGTGCCGGGATGTGCCGCTTGAGGCGGAATTGGACGACATGCGGCTTCCGCGGTGGAGCGGCCTGCCTGCTGTTTTTGCAAAGCTTGGCTTTAAAAAGTTGAAGCTGCCGAGGTGGGAAAGGCAGCAGGCGTTGTTTGGTTAAAAAACAGGAAGGAGCGTTAGAAAAATGTCTCATGTTACCACAACGAGGTCGCCCATTCCCATAACGGACAGGGCGGCTTTGATTTCGGCGGCCAAGAAGTTAGGCGCCGAAGTGTTATTTAATGCGGAGGCTCGCGGCTGGGGCGGCCAGATGCACCATGGCGAGATTGTTCTGCGCCATAAGGACAGTCCTTTTGATGTGGCGCTGAACAGGAACTCGCAGGGGCACTATGAATTTAATGCTGACCTGTTCGGCGGGCATGTCGCGAGGGTTTATGGAGTGCCCGGTGATGAAACGGAGCTGGGCGGCAGTTATGGCCGACTGGTGGCCTTATATGGCGCCGAGGTGGGGCGCAAGATTGCACTTCTTCGGGGCTACCAGGTGAAGCAGGCTGTTGATCACCAGTCTGGTGTGATTACTCAGCGGGTGGTGATTGGCAGATGACAAAGGAGTTGGTTATCAAGTACCACCCCGACGGCCGCGTGGAGATCGAAGGGGTGGGGTTTGTTGGCCAGGAGTGTTTGCAGGCCAGTTTGCCTTTTGAGAAGGCGCTGGGGATGGAAGACGTTGCAAGGGAGATGAAAAAAGATGGACCAGCTGCCTGGGAAGGCCAGCAGGTTAGAGGTAGAGG
>JAKPGH010000108.1 GCA_029550985.1 Bacillota bacterium | reverse complement strand
TATCAGGCAAATCAAAAACCCCTACTGTTTTCGGTGCGGCAAAATGGTGGTCAAAATCAGCTTTCGCGACACCGACGCCACCCTGGAGGACCAAATCAAAAGCCTGCTCAGGATGATGTAAAGAGACGGTGTCTTACCCCATTCCGACGGGAGGGTTCGGGATGCCAACCCAACAAGAAATTCCCTATCGCGCGGCCGCCTATCTTCGCCTTTCCAGAGAAGACGGCGACAAAGCCGAAAGCGACAGCATCCAAAGCCAAAGGGCACTGATTACCCGGTTTGTCCAGTCCATGCCGGACATTTGCCTCTGCTCGGAGCATGTGGACGACGGGTTCAGCGGCGTGGACTTTAACCGCCCCGCCTTTCAACGGATGATGGAGGATGTAAAAGCCGGGAAGATCAACTGTATCGTTGTCAAGGACCTGTCCCGCTTCGGCCGCAACTATATTGAAGCGGGCCGGTATCTGGAGCGCATCTTTCCCTTTTTGGGGGTGCGCTTTATCGCCGTCAACGACGGTTACGACAGCGCTAAGGAAAGAACCCCTGCCGACGAAATTCTCATCCCCTTTAAAAACCTCATCAACGACGCGTACAGCAGGGACATTTCCGTTAAAATCAGAAGCCAGTTGGAAATTAAACGCCAAAAAGGGGAGTTTATCGGTTCGTTTCCGCCCTATGGATACTTAAAATCCAACGACAACAAAAATAAATTGGCGGTGGACCCCTATGCTTCCCGGATTGTCCGGGATATTTTTGCATGGAAACTGGAGGGACTCAGCCATCAGGCCATCGCCGACCGGCTCAACGACGTCGGCGAGCCGTCCCCTTTGGAATACAAGCGGCTTTTGGGATGGCGCTTTGCCACCAGCTTTCAAACCCTTTCCAAAGCAAGGTGGACCGCCGTGGCGGTGGGCCGCATCCTGCAAAACCCGGTTTACGCAGGGCATTTGATCCAGGGCAGGGAAAGCACCCCCAACCACAAAATAAAGCGGCGGCTTCGAAAGCCGGAACACCAGTGGATTCGGGTGGAGAACACCCATGAGCCGATTATTTCCCAGGAAATGTTCCATCTGGCAAACCGCCTGCTGACGCAGGACACTCGCATTTCGCCAAAGGCGGAGACCGCCTACCCATTTTCGGGGCTGCTGTTCTGCGCCGACTGCAAAAGTGGCATGGTGCGCAGGACCATACCCTCGGGGGGCAAAAAGTACATCTATTACTACTGCTCCCAAAACAAGGCGGGGGGCGGCTGCGCCACCCACTGCATCAGCGAGCAGGCATTGGAGAAGGCGGTCCTAAAAGTTCTGCAGCAGCACATCGCTTTGCTGGATGGGGAGCGGGTATTCTCCTGTCTTGAAACCCTTTCCCTTGGGCAGGAAGAACTTCAGAAAATTGACCACCAACTGCGCCTTAAGCAGGAGGAAATTCAAAAATACCAATCCTTACTAGCGTCTCTTTACGAAGATTGGAAAAGCGGCATTCTGGACGACGAGGAATATCTGGAATTTCAAACCATCTACCGCCAAAAGTGCAGAGAAACCAAAGAAGCTACCCAAAAGCTGCAACAGGAAAGGTCCCTGCTCCTTGCCGATAATGGAAAGGATAGCGACTGGGTGGAAACCTTCCGCCAACACCAGGCTTTCACCAAACTTTCCCGAAAGGCAGCGGTTTCCCTTCTGGAGCGAATCGAGGTCCATTCCGGCGGACGGGTGGAAATCTATCTGCGCTATCGGGATGAATGGGGGCCCACAGTCCAAAAAGAGGAGGCGGTGTAGGATGGCCCGAACCAGCCGAAAAAAAGCGGGGACTACCGCGACCCCTCGAAAGCGGACATGGAATACCTGCATCTACGCCCGCCTTTCTTCCGAAGACGAGGGGAAAAAAGAAAGAGATTCCATCGGCAACCAAATCGCCCTGCTGGAGCGTTACATCGCGGAACGCCCCGATTTAACGCTGGTGGCGGTATTTCAAGACATAAATCAAACGGGAACCCGATTTGCGCGGCCCGGCTTTCAAAAAATGATGGAAGCGGTCAAAAGCGGGAATATCGACTGCATTGTGGTCAAGGACCTTTCCCGTTTCGGCAGAAACTATATCGAAACCGGCGCCTTTCTGGAAAACATCTTCCCCTTTTTGGGGGTGCGGTTTATCTCGGTCAACGACGGCTACGACAGTCTCGCCCCCCATCATCAGCTGG
>JAKPGH010000098.1 GCA_029550985.1 Bacillota bacterium | reverse complement strand
GGGAGCCGGTTCCTCTGCCGGGGATTTCGCCCTTGTAGGGAGCGTAGCCCACAAAGACAGCGTTGAACACCCCTTCGCCCCTGGTGTCGGTGAGGAATTCGCTGCGGTAGCCAAAGAGCCCCCGGGAGGGGATGGTAAACTCCAGCCGCATCCGGTTGCCGATAGGGGTCATGGAGCGCAGTTCCCCCTTGCGGCGGCTGAGCTTGTCAATGACCACTCCGGTATACTCCTCCGGAACGTCCACCGTCACTTCCTCCATGGGCTCGTGGCGGACGCCGTCGATGGTTTTGTAAAGCACCCGGGGCGTGCTGACCTGAAACTCGTAGCCTTC
Organism: Bacillota bacterium; assembly: GCA_029550985.1. Taxonomy (GTDB): domain Bacteria; phylum Bacillota; class Clostridia; order Oscillospirales; family Ruminococcaceae; genus WRAV01. The sequence continues at coordinate 3,158 of JAKPGH010000098.1, read as the reverse complement.
CCGGCGCATGGTTTCGATGAGGATGGAAAGGTGCATCTCTCCCCTGCCCGCCACCCGGAAGGCCTCGGTGGTGTCGGTTTCCTCCACCCGCAGGGAAACGTCCTTCAGCAGTTCCCGCATCAACCGCTCCCGCAGGTGGCGGGAGGTGACGAATTTGCCCTCCTTGCCGGCAAAGGGGGAGTCGTTGACCGAAAAGGTCATTTCCATGGTGGGTTCGGAGATTTTGACAAAGGGCAGAGGTTCCGGCGCATCCGCCGCGCAGATGGTCTGGCCGATGGTGATGTCCTCAATGCCGGAAACGCAGACAATCTCCCCCACCCGCACTTCACCGACGGGGGTGCGGGTCAGCCCTTCGATGGTGTAGAGGTTGGTCACCTTGCCCTTATACACTTTTTCCTTGTTGTTCCAGTCGCAGACCGCCGCCTCCATGCCCTGGCGGATGACGCCCCGCTCCACCCGCCCGATGGCGATGCGGCCCACATACTCGTTGTAGTCGATGGAGCTGACCAAAAGCTGCAGGGGGCCTGTCTCGTCTCCCTGCGGGGCGGGGATGTGGTTGAGAATCATATCAAAGAGAGGGGTAAAGTCCTTTCCCGGTTCGGTGGGGGAAAGGGAGGCGGTGCCCAGTCGGGCGGAACAGTAGACAATGGGGCTGTAGAGCTGCTCCTCGCTGGCGTTCAGCTCCATCAGCAGCTCCAGCACTTCTTCCTCGATTTCCTCGCTTCTGGCGTCGGGGCGGTCGATTTTGTTGACCACCACAATGACCTTGTGGCCCAGCTCCAGCGCTTTTTGCAGCACGAAACGGGTTTGAGGCATGGTTCCTTCAAAGGCGTCCACCACCAGCAGAACGCCGCTGACCATTTTCAGCACCCGCTCCACTTCGCCGCCAAAGTCGGCATGTCCGGGGGTGTCCACAATGTTGATTTTCACACCCTTCCAGTGAACGGAGGTGTTCTTCGCCAAAATGGTGATACCCCGCTCCCGCTCCAGGTCGCCGGAGTCCATCACCCGCTCCTCTATCTGCTGATTCTGGCGGAACAACCCGCTCTGTCTGAGCATCTGGTCCACCAGCGTTGTTTTTCCATGGTCTACGTGGGCGATAATGGCCACGTTGCGCAAATCATTCCGAATCAAATAGGAGTCCTCTTTTCAGGATTGGATTGGTCTAAAATACGCCTGATTGTTTCCTCAGGCCTTAACACTAACAAGTTAATATAACACATATCGACAAAAAACGCAATGGAGAGGATTGGTACAGCTTTACGATATTGCGCCTTTTCCATGCCTTTGTTGGCTTTTTGCCGTCAAACTGTGTTATAATGGCAAAAAAGATGTTCGCTATGTCAAATAGTGGAGGTTTGTATGATTCGCAAGATTCAGCCGCAGGACCGGGAAGTCTTTATCGCCTTAGGCCAGGAATTCTATCATTCGGAAGCGGTTCTTTCCCCCATACCGGCGGAACACTTTGCCCGCACCTTTGACGCGGTGCTCTCCGGCAGCCCCTACGCCGACGCCCTGATGGTGGAGTGGAACGGCAAACCGGTGGGGTACGGCATCCTCGCCCTCACCTGGTCCAACGAGGCGGGAGGCATGGTGGTTTGGCTGGAAGAGCTCTACATCTCCCCCGCCTATCGGGGAAAAGGCCTTGGCAGGGAGTTTTTCGCCTATGTGGAGGAACACTATGGACAAAGGGCTCGCCGCTTCCGCCTGGAGGTCACCGCGGAAAACACCGAGGCTATCCGCCTTTACAAACAGCTGGGGTATCAGGATTTCCACTACCTGCAGATGGTCAAGGAGCTGCCATGAATCTGTTGCCTCGACCCCCGCTTTGTGCTATGATGAATTTCAGTAAATGGGGATGTTGTCCCGTCTTTTCCACCCTTGCTCCGCGGGAGAAGGAATGTTATGACCATTGAGCCTATGACCCTGGATATGGTGCCCCAAGTTGCTTTGCTGGAGCAGCTTTGCTTTTCCCAGCCCTGGAGCCAAAAGGCGTTGGAGGAGGAACTTTCTAACCCCCTTGCCACCTGGCTGGTGGCCACCGATGGCGGCAGGCTGCTGGGCTATGCCGGCATGCACCGGGTGCTGGACGAAGCCTCCGTCACCAATGTGGCGGTGGACCCGGCTTATCGCCGGAAAGGGGTGGCCAAAGCCCTGCTCCATGAATTGGAAGACATCTGCCGGCGGGAGGGGGCTGCCTTTCTTACTCTGGAGGTGCGGGCGTCCAACCAAAACGCCATCAACCTTTACCGCAGCCTGGGCTTTGAGGAAGTGGGGCGGCGCAGGCATTACTACACCCATCCTACCGAGGACGCCCTGCTGCTCACCAAATTTTTTGTCAGGGAGGAAACCCTGTGAAGATATTAGCCATCGAAACTTCTTGCGACGAAACGGCCGCCGCCCTGGTGGAGAACGGCCGCACCATACTCTCCTCGGTGATTTATTCCCAAATTGAAGAACACCGCATTTACGGTGGCGTGGTGCCGGAAATTGCCTCCCGCCGCCACACCGAACAGGTGGTGCCGGTCACCCGAAAAGCGTTGGAGCAGGCGGGAATTTCCCTTTCCGAAACCGACGCCATCGCCGTCACCGCCGCCCCCGGGCTGATTGGAGCCCTTCTGGTGGGGGTAAACTTTGCAAAGGGACTTGCTTTGGCCTCTCATAAACCTCTGATTCCGGTCCACCACCTCCGGGGCCATATCGCGGCCTGCTATCTGGCCCACCCGGAGCTGGAGCCTCCCTTTCTTTGCCTTGTCGTTTCGGGCGGGCACAGCCACATTGTGGAGGTGCTGGATTACACCCGCTTTCGCATTATCGGCCGCACCTGGGACGACGCGGCGGGCGAAGCTTTTGACAAAGCCGCCCGGGTGATGGGCCTTCCCTACCCCGGCGGAGTGCAGCTGGACAAGCTGGCGGCCACCTCCCGGCCCGGGACCTATCAGCTCCCCGCCCCCAAAGTGGAGGGGCACCCTTACGATTTTTCCTTCTCGGGCCTGAAAACCGCCGTGGTCAACCTGGTGCACAACGCGGAGCAACGGGGCGAGCCTTTGGACAAAGCCGCCCTTGCCGCCGACTTTGCCGAGACGGTGGCTCAGGTGCTGTCCTCCCGGCTGGTGGCCGCCGCCGAGGAGCTGGGCTACCGAAAGCTGGTCTGCTCC
>JAKPGH010000002.1 GCA_029550985.1 Bacillota bacterium | reverse complement strand
GCCTTGTACTCCATCCGGATCATACGCTCTTTTTTGGTGGTGAGAGCGCGGATAACCGGAGGCTGGATAATGGGAACCAAAGACATATAGGAGTAGGCCGCCACCGTGATGGGCCCCAGATATTCCTCGGCGAACTGCCTTGCCACAAAGATGGAAGTGGGGCCGTCCGCGGCACCGATGATGCCAATGGCAGAAGCTACTTTCAAGTCAATCCCCAAAGAGGGAAATGCCCGACCCAGCAACAGAGCCGCAATAATGGTGAAGAAGATGCCAAACTGTGCGGCCGCTCCAAAGAGCATCATCTTAGGAACCCGCAACAGTTGGGAAAAATCGATCATCGCTCCCACTGCAATAAAGATCAGCAGAGGGAACAGTTCGGTGATGATACCGGCATCGTAAAAGGTTTTGAGAAACCCCACGTTTCCATCGTGTTCCCATACGGTGGAATAGGGCAAGTTCACCAAAATGGCTCCAAATCCGATAGGAAGCAGAAGCATGGGCTCATATTCCTTTTTGATGGCCAAATAAATCAGCACAATGCCAATCAGGTACATGACAAGGTGCTTCCAGGTGAGCATGGTTACGCCAGAAAACATTTCCAAAAACAAATTCAATTTGCCTTCCTCCTCTTCTTTTGTGAGCAGGTAAACAAAAAAGACCTTTGCCGCGCAGTCGCAGCAAAAGTCTCGCTTTGCATGCAGGCCCGGGCTTCCCATGTTTTGACATGCGTTGCCGTGATGACGAGCTTCTGCAACGGCTACTGTAGCCGCAAGCTACTCCCTCTCACATTCTCCACTCGGATTAGTATACCTAATTTTTATTAAATATCAAGTTTTCTTTAAATATCTTAGCATTTTCTTTATATTTACTTTGTAATTTGCGGCGTTCTTTGCTATACTCATGGATGTAGCAGATGGTGTCGTTTCCTTAGCTTTCCTGTCGATTACCTACGAACCGTTGAGGTGGTCCCTTGATTCGAAAATTCCTACGCTATTACAGCCCCCACAAAAAACTGTTTGCCGCCGATATGTTGTGCGCTTTTCTGGTATCGGTTTGCAATATGTTTTACCCCATGATTACCCGCAGAATTATCAACGACCTCATTCCAAACCGAAATTTGAGGCTCATGGCCTTTTGGTTTGCCACCCTGTTGGGAATTTATATTCTCAAGTACTGTCTCAATTTCTTTATCCAGTATCAGGGCCACGTGATGGGGGTGCGAATCCAGCTGGATATCCGTCAGGAGGCCTTCGACCACCTGCAGCGCCTCCCCTTCACCTTCTTCGATAAAACAAAAACCGGCACCATTATGAGCCGGATTATCAACGACACCATGGATATCTCCGAGCTTGCCCATCACGGCCCAGAGGATATTTTTATTTCCGGCATCATGCTCATTGGTTCCTTTATCCTGCTCTGCCGCATGAACGCGCTGCTCACCGTCATCATCTTTGCCTTTGTGCCGATTCTCCTGGCCTTTGCCATCCGCAAGCGCAAAAGATTGAGCGAAGCCTCCATGCAAACCCGGGTAGCCGTGGGAGAAGTCAACGCAACTTTGGAAAACTCCATCTCCGGGGTACGGGTCAGTCGCGCCTACGACTACGCGGAACACGAAGCGGAAAAGTTCCGCCTGGGCAGTGAAGCGTTTGCCAGTGCCCGCGGCATCTATTATAAAAGGATGGCAGAATTCTATTCCGGCACCGGTTTGCTGATGGATTTGCTTACCCTGATTACCATAGCGGCGGGAGGCGTGTTTACTTACTTTAACCAGATTACCGTGGCCGACTTTGCCGCCTACCTGTTGTTTGTGGGGTTGTTCACCGAGCCGCTGAAAAAGCTGATTAATTTTACCGAACAGCTGCAAAGCGGCGTCACCGGGTTTACGCGGATTCAAGAGCTGCTGGCGGAAGAGCCGGAGCAGGACAGTCCCAACGCCCGGGAGCTGCAGCGCCCCAAAGGAGAAATTGTTTTTGAAAATGTCACATTCCGTTATGATAACGGCAAGGAAGGAACCAACGTCCTTTCCAGTCTCAACCTCACCATTCGCGCGGGGGAAACCGTAGCTCTGGTAGGACCTTCCGGCGGTGGGAAATCTACCCTGTGCCATCTGATTCCCCGCTTTTACGAGCCCGACGGCGGGCGAATTCTTCTGGACGGCGTGGATATCCGGGAATATACCCGCCTTTCCCTGCGCCGTCAGATTGGCATCGTGCAGCAGGATACCTTTTTATTCACCGGCACTATTCGGGACAATATCGCTTACGGAAATTTCTCCGCCACCGACGAAGAAATTCGGCAAGCCGCCAAAATGGCCAGCATCCATGAGTACATTGAATCCCTTCCGAATGGGTACGATACTTATGTCGGAGAGCGTGGCGTCATGCTTTCTGGCGGGCAGCGGCAGCGCATTTCCATTGCCCGCATCTTTTTGAAAAACCCTCCCATTCTCATTTTGGATGAAGCGACTTCCGCCCTGGACAACACCACCGAAGCCCAAATTCAGCAGGCGCTGGACCAGTTAAGCGCCGGGCGAACCACTTTGGTGGTGGCTCACCGCCTGAGCACCATTCGCAACGCCGACAAGATTGTGGTGCTCACCGAACAGGGCATTGTGGAACAAGGAACCCATCAGGAACTAATCGAAAAACAAGGAGTTTACTATTCTCTTTGGAATACTCAGCAATCCACTTGACAAGAAGTGCTGTTTAATTGGCAGTAACACTACTTGGACAGGGGCAGCCGCCCTTTCAAGATGGCGGCTGAAAATTAAGAGGAGGCGAATAATGGGAAAGGGCGAATACTTTTATATTTTCCAAATCATCACCTAACAATCAGAAACAGGACTTGTCCTGTTTCCAACATTATAAAGTTTGAAAAGCAATTCTAATAGTGTGGAGGATGAAGAAAATGCCCTTTGATGTCAAGGTAGGAGCCGCTAGAGAAGTGGTGCGACCTCTGGCGTTGCTCCCGATGCGGGGATTTGAAGAGATGGGACGGCGTGTCAACGAATATCTGTTGCGCTGGACCACCGACCCCGAATCGGATACCCTGCTCACCTTTCCTGGTTTTGACAAAAACAGCTTTATTATTGAAGCGGAATGTCCCCGTTTTGGCACCGGTGAAGCCAAGGGAATGATTCGCTCCAGTGTGCGGGGATACGACTTATATATTTTGTGTGATGTCACCAACTACAGCGTCACCTACCCCATGTACGGCATTCAAAGCCACATGAGCCCCGACGACCACTTTGCCGACCTCAAGCGGCTGATCGCGGCGTGCGGCAATAAGCCCCATCGAATCAATGTCATCATGCCCTTTCTCTATGAGGGAAGGCAACACCGCAGGAACGGACGGGAAAGCCTGGATTGTGCCATTGCCATTCAGGAGCTTTACCGGTTAGGCGTGGACAACATCATCACCTTTGACGCCCACGACCCCCGGGTTGTCAATGCGGCTCCCATGAACAATTTTGAATCGGTTCAGCCCATCTATCAGATTCTGAAAGCGTTGCTCAAAGCTCGACCCGACGTCATCATCGACAAAGAAAAAACCATGATCATATCCCCTGACGAAGGCGCAGCACCTCGCAACATTTACTTCTCCTCTATGCTGGGATTGAATATGGGCATGTTTTATAAGCGCAGGGATTATTCCGTCATTGTCAACGGGCGCAACCCTATTGTTGCCCATGAATATTTGGGTGATTCCGTAAAGGGTAAAGATGTGATTGTCAACGACGATATCATTTCCACGGGCGACTCCATGTTGGATTTGGCTCGGGAGCTGACCCGGCGCGGAGCCCGCCGCGTATTTTTGGCCGCTACCTTTGCCCTGTTTACCCAAGGGCTGGATGCCTTTGACAAAGCCTATGAAGAAGGCTGGTTTGACCTGTTGCTGGGCACCAATTTGACCTACCTCAATCCGGAGCTGGCCAACAAGCCCTGGTTCCAAGTAGTGGATGTATCCAAGTATATTGCCCTCATCATTGCCACCCTCAACCACGACGCCTCACTTTCCAAGCTCCTCAGCCCCGACGACCGCATCTCCAAACTGTTGGAGAAGCATCGCGCGCGTCAACAACTGGAAGGGCAACTGAAAATTTAATAAAATCAGAAAAATTGATACCATGCGAGCTTTCCATGGTATCAATTTTTGGTGTCGCCGCTGTCGACATTTTTTCCCTGCGGCGTTATAATGAAAGAAAGGCTTCACTAAGACACCAAGAAGGAGAATGCAACAATGGAAATCGTCTATCAAGGGAAAACGAAGAACGTTTATCGGCTGCCAGACGGAAACTATCTGCTGAAATTTAAAGACGATGTCACCGGTACCGACGGCGTGTTTGACCCCGGCGCCAATACGGTAGGGCTCTCCATCGAAGGTATAGGTCAGGGCAACTTAAAGATGACCGAATACTACTTTAAGCTGCTGCGGGAAAAAGGAATCCCCACCCACTTTGTCAGCGCCGATATCGAAAAAGCGGAGATGACCGTCCTTCCCGCCACTCCGTTTGGAAAAGGGCTGGAGATCATCTGCCGTTTCCGGGCGGTAGGAAGCTTTATTCGCCGCTGGGGCGCCTACGCTGCCGAAGGCCAACCTTTGGACGCCTTTGTGGAAGTAACGCTGAAGGACGACCAGCGGGGTGATCCGCCCATCACCAAGGATGCCCTTCACATGCTGGGAATATTAAACTATGACGAGTACGAAACGCTCAAGTCTCTGACCCAGCGGATTGCAACCATTATCAAGGAAGACCTCCAGCAAAAGGGTTTGGAGCTGTACGACATCAAATTTGAGTTTGGCCGCCGAAACGGGGAAATTATCCTGATTGACGAAATTTCCAGCGGAAATATGCGAGTCTATCAGAATGGAAAACCGGTAGAACCTCTGGAACTGATTCATTTAGTACTGAGCAAGTAATAAAAAACATCCCTGGTGACATTCCGGGGGTGTTTTTCATACACACCTTTCCGGTGATTGCATTCGATACAGTGATTTGGTCAATGATATATAAATCCAGTAAATGATTGGAAGGGGTGAGCTGCATGGAGCAATTCAAACCGCTGCCGCACGAACATAGCTCCAACATTCAGGAAGTGTTGGCGCACATGCCGTCTTCGGAGCATTTTACCGAGGCCGCCGTGCTCTTTCAGCAGCTTTGCGACGGTTCCCGCCTGAAAATTCTGTGGCTTCTGTGCCATTGCGAGGAGTGCGGTGTCAACATAGCCGCAGCCGTCGGCATGAGCACCGCAGCGGTATCCCATCATTTAAAGCTTTTGCGGCTCCATGGGCTGATTACCGGAACCCGCAGAGGCAAAGAGGTTTACTATACTTTGGCCGACACCATCACAGCCGAACTAATTCACCACATGGTGGACGAATTGTTTCAGTACACCTGCCCCAACAAAGGCCTGAACAAACATCACAAACCATAGAAAAAGGCGCATGCCTTCCTAATTGGACGGAAGGTATGCGCTTTCTAATTGAGGGTCACAGCCGGAAGATTGCGGTGAAAATTCACTGACATTGAGGGCACGGATGGCATTGAGGATGGCAATCACCGAAACGCCCACATCGGCAAAGACCGCCCACCACATATTGGCAAAGCCTAAGGCTCCTAAAATCAGGACGACGGCTTTTACTCCCAGCGCAAAGACGATATTCTGCCACACGATGCCCACCGTCTTTTTGCTGATTTTGATGACGGTGGCAATTTTGGAAGGCTCGTCGGTCATGATGACAACGTCGGCCGCTTCGATGGCGGCATCGGAGCCTAAGCCTCCCATGGCGATGCCCACATCAGCTCGGGCCAATACCGGAGCATCGTTGATGCCGTCTCCCACATACACCAGCACATTGTTTTTGCTTTTCTCGGCAATCAGCGCCTCCAGCCGCTGGACCTTGTCGGCGGGAAGCAGTTGGGTGTAGGCTTTATCCAGCTTGAGCTGGGCCGCTACCTTTTGACCGACGGCGTCGGAGTCTCCGGTCAGCATCACCGTTTGCCGAACGCCGATTTCCTTAAGTTCCCGTATTGCTTTGTGAGCGTCGGCTTTGATTTGGTCGGCAATCAAAATGTGTCCGGCATAGGCGCCGTCCACCGCCAAATACACGGCGGTGCCCGTAGAAATATTGTCCGGGTACGGGATTTTCTCCAGTTCCATCAGCTTGGCGTTGCCCACCAGCACTTTCCGGTGGTCAATCTGCGCCCGAATCCCGTGGCCGGCGACTTCTTCAATTTCCTGAATTCTCGCAGGGTCCACCGCTTTTCCGTAAGCCGTTTGAATGCTGACGGCAATGGGGTGGCTGGAATAGCTTTCGGCATAAGCTGCCAGCTCCAACAGCTGCTGTTGGTCCATGGCCGCGGCGTGAATTTCGCTGACCACAAAGTTGCCTTTGGTGAGGGTGCCCGTCTTGTCAAACACTACCGTTTCCACCTTGGACAACATCTCCAGATAGTTGCTGCCCTTCACCAACACGCCGCATTTGGAGGCGCCGCCAATTCCCCCAAAAAAGCTGAGGGGAACGGAGATCACCAGCGCGCAGGGGCAGGAAATGACGAGAAAGGTAAGCGCCCGCCCAATCCACAGGGAAAACGGCTGCCCGGTCACCAGAGGCGGAATCACCGACAGGGCGACGGCTGCCAGCACCACTCCCGGGGTGTAGTATCGGGCAAAGCGGGTAATAAAGTTTTCGCTTTTACTCTTTTTATCGTAAGCATTTTCCACCAGTTCCAGCACTTTGGCCACGGTGGACTGCCCAAACTCCTTGCTGACCTGGATGGTCAGTACGCCGGTCTGATTGATGCATCCGCTGATGACGTCCTGCCCCACCCCCACGTCCCGGGGAACGGATTCTCCGGTCAGGGCGGAGGTGTCCAACGTGGAGTGTCCTTCGATGACGACGCCGTCCAGAGGAATGCGCTCGCCCGGCCTTACCACAATGGTGTCCCCCACCGCCACTTCCTCGGGGTCAACCTGTACAAGGCCCTCCTCCCCCATGATATTGGCATAGTCGGGGCGGATGTCCATCAGCTCGGCGATGGAGCGGCGGGATTTGGACACAGCGTAGGACTGAAACAGTTCCCCCACCTGATAAAACAGCATGACGGCGACGCCTTCTGCGTATTCTCCCAGGAAAAACGCACCCACGGTGGCCACACTCATCAAAAAGTTCTCGTCAAACACCTGCCCGTGGGCAATATTTCGCACGGCCCTCCAAAGGATATCCCAACCGATGATGCCGTATGGAATCAGAAACAGCGGCAGCTCCAAATAGTCCCAAATAGGAGACTGCAGCACAGGCATTCCCAAAAGACTGTAAAACGCGTCCCGCTGATGGATGGGAAGCAACAGCAAAAAGAAAACCGCTGCAATCAATATCCGTTTGCGGAGACGTTTTTCCTGTTTCGACACAACGCATCCCCTCCTCTGGGGAAAAGGAATCCACCGTCAAAGGGCAGCTATTCCCCTATCTCCAAACACTATCTCAAAAACGCGACATCCGGCTCAATCTTGCGGGCCGCCTTTTCCGCCGCCGCCAGAATATCCTCAAACCGTTCGTCGGGAGCTTCCAAGGTCATTTTTTGGGTCATAAAGTTAATTTTCACATCCACGACCCCGTCCAGTTTTGCAATTGCCCGCTCCATTTTGGCAGCGCAGTTGGCACAGCCCAAATCCTGCAGTTTAATGGTTTTTCTCATGGCTATGTAACCCTCTTTCACGCATAGAATTAAACAATCAAATAATTGTTTAATTGTTTCTGGTTTTAGTATATGTCACTTAACTTGAGAAGTCAATACCATTTCTTACAATTCTATAAAAAAAGACCTTGCAGCCAATATGCTTGCAAGGCCTTTTGTTTATTCAATGATTGCAACGTTTTCTTCGCCCAAAAGCCGCCGCAATTCCCGGGTCAGCACGGGATTGGGCATCACCCAGTAGCTGCAGGGCGTCTGCAGGTATTTTCCCGTGTCGGTGAAGTAATAATACACCGGAAAATCCCCTTCAAACACAAAGAGGAACTTTTCCGCCTTGGTGACCAGCTCGCTGTTCTGGGTGGGGAACTTCAAATACAGCCCCCGCCGGGAAGACTTCTTCTTTGGGGCAGGCGCTGCATGCTCCGGCTGCCCGTTGCCGTTGGAGGAACCGTTGGTACGAGGCTTTGGAGGGCTGGCAAGGCTTTGCAGGGCTTCTTCGGGAGTCAGCACCTCTTCACAAACCAACTGGGCGCTTTCCTCCTCGGTCTCCTTTACCCTGCCCCGAACCACCACCACCTGCCCGGGAATGAGGCGAGCGGTACAGGCGGCGTACACCCGGGGAAAGACAATCAGCTCCATAGACCCGGTTTCGTCCTCCATCTGGGCAAAGGCCATCATTTCGTTGTTTTTGGTGGTCTTAATTTTTTTCCCGGAAAGGATACCAAGCAGTAGTACGCCGGTACCGTCCATGCCTTTTGCCTTATGAATGGCGGAAATGGACGTTACCCCCAGCTTTTTTGCCGTTTCCTCATACTGCTCCAAGGGATGCCCGGAAATATAGAGGCCGATGGTCTCCTTCTCCCCCGCCAGCTTTTGCATGAAAGGCATTTCCTCCACATCGGGGAGAAAATATCCGTTGGATTTTGGCTGCTCCAAAGCGGCAAACAAGTCCATCTGGCCCGACACATTGTTGCGGGCCTCTTTTTCCACCCCTTCCAGCAGCCGCTCGTAGCCCAACAGCATCTGCTGCCGGTTGTGGCCGAAGCAGTCAAAGGCGCCGCAGCGGATGAGGCTTTCAATGGCCCGTTTGTTGAGGTCGCTGCCCGCCATCCGCTCCAAAAAGTCCAACAGGTCGCGGAATTTGCCGTTTCTCTCCCGCTCGGCACACAGGTCCTGAATCAACCCCCGGCCCAAATTCTTAATTGCCAGAAGGCCAAAGCGGATTTTGCCGCCCACCACCGTAAAACCCAATTCGCTTTCGTTGACGTCGGGGGGCAAAACAGGGATGCCCAACTTCTTGCATTCGCCGATGTAGTCGATGACTTTGTCGGTGTTGTCCAGAATGGAGGTAAGCAGCGCCGCCATGTACTCTTTTTCATAGTGGCATTTTAAGTATGCGGTCTGATAGGCAACCAGAGCGTAAGCCGCCGCGTGGGACTTATTAAAGGCGTAGGAGGCAAAGGAGCTCATTTCGTCAAAGATTTCGTTGGCGATATCGGCGGGCACTCCGTTTGCCACACAGCCGGGACACTCCACCGTGCCGTCCTCCCGGACCTGCCCGTAAATAAAGATCTGCCGCTCCTTTTCCATGATGTCGTGCTTCTTTTTGCTCATGGCCCGGCGAACTAAATCCGCCCGCCCGTAGGAATACCCTGCCAGTTCCCGGCAAATCTGCATCACCTGTTCCTGATAGAC
>JAKPGH010000073.1 GCA_029550985.1 Bacillota bacterium | reverse complement strand
AAACTCTTGGAAATCCAGCTTCATGATATCCCAAGGCCTCCTTTTGAAAAATTGGGCTATGCCCGGCCTGTGGTACTGGACGCAAACGGCGCATGGGAAGCTGTTTTGGAGAACGCCTTTGATATTATTGTTACCGGCGAGGTCAATGGCGCTGAGGTGCTGGAATTCAAGCTGCCCTGGGGCGACAGCAAGCGGGCGGCATTGGACAACGAAAAGTCGGTACAGATTGTCAATGACATCTACCGCATCCGCACTATCTCAGACGAAAAAGGAACGGACGGAGCTACGCTCACTACGGTGTATGCTGAGGCGGCCTTTTATGATCTGGCGTTCAGTGCAGAAAAGCAACCCATCGAGTTTAATGCAGACACCCCGGATGTGCCGATGCAATATGCACTTCAAGGCACCGGCTGGTCTGTAGGCACGGTCAATGCATCCACCCTGCGGACATGGCAATGCATAGAAAAAAACGCCCTGGCTATTCTGCGGGCGGTACAGAACATCCATGGCGGTGACTTGGTTTTCGATAGCGCCAACCGACTGGTACACCTGCTGACCTTCAGCGGCAAGGAAAGCGGCGCTCTCTTTGCTTATAGAAAGAACCTTAATAGTATTAAGCGGGTGGTAGATACCCGCTCCCTGGTGACACGGCTCTATGCTTACGGCAAGGATGGCATGACCTTTGCTTCTATCAACGATGGCAAGGAGTATGTGGAGGACCATACCTATTCTAATGAGGTGCGGGTTTCCACCCTCGATTTATCCAACTTCAGCAATCCGTATCAGATGCTGGAGTTTACAAGGATGCGGTTGGCCGAGTACGCCAAGCCCCGTGTTTCCTATGTTTTATCTGCTATGGACTTATCCACCCTGACGGGCTATGAGCATGAGGCATGGGAGCTTGGTGATATTGTCACCGTGGACGACCGGGACTTGAATTTGACCATTCGGACACGGATTGTCCGCAGAGAGTACAATCTGCAGGAGCCGTGGAAAACCGTGCTGGAGCTGTCCAGCAAGCTGAGAGAGCTTGGTGATTCTTCAATTGAAACGGTTGCTGACCAACTGGCGCAGTCCGACCTTGTGCAGCAGGAAATCCGGGACATGGTACCCTTTAACCATCTGAGAAATTCACGCGCTGACGATGGTTTTGCCTATTGGCAGAACTCAGGCTTTGAGATTGATACAGAAAACGGTGTGACGGGAACAGCTTCATTTAAAGCAGTGGGCGTTCCTGGCATGACCAAGAGTATGGCACAAACGGTTTATCCAGCTTCAAGGCGCAGCTATACCCTATCGGCGCAGATTGGCTCGGAGAACCTGCAAAAGGGTGCGAATGGTCAAGTGGGTATTGAGGTGGTGTTTGAGTACGAGGATGGCAGCACCGAAACACGCTTTATTGACCTATTTTAGAGGAGGTTGGCGGTATGACATATTTTCAGCAGATTGCGCGGGATGCATCGCCCAGAGGTTATAAAGTCCTGCGATCTATCACCGTCCGGCTCTGCATCACTGACTGTACAGGTTCAGTGTATTTTACCGACCTGATGCTGCAGGCTGGGTCCATCGCCACCGGCTGGATAGGTCATGTGAGTGAAATTCAATGGACATTTGATGGGTAGGTGACGCATATGGTGGGAAATTTCATTCGGTTTACTGAAACCCTCAAAACAAAGGAAGAACTTCGTGTAGTCAGTATCACCGTCCGTCCTTTGATTGCCGATTGCACCGGCAGCATCTGGTTTACCGACCTGCAAGTGCAGGAGGGCGGGCGTCTCACCGGCTATACACCCCACACTTCTGCGATGCTCAAGAATTCGCCAAATCCGCCGCGTTACCATAACGGCATAGTGCGAACTGGGGAAACCATCATCATCTTCAACCTTGGCGAAACCTCCTCGGGGCTGGACTGCTATATCTACCCCCTACAGGACATGGAAGCTGGAAGCATCTCTCTCTCCCAAGGTGAAGGCTCGCATAAAATGAGCTTTCTTTCCGGGGCAAACGCTGGCGACGAGATGGTGTTGCGGGCTTCTACACGGGAATGCCTGAAAAATGGGATGCCTACACCAAAGCACGGTTTTTACCAATATTCCGCCGCCCATGACAGCATGCATCAAGTCCGGCTTCAGGAGCGTAAATCGGCACGGGTGTATTTTGAGTACAGGGAGATGAGGAAAGGACAGGAACGGCTATGAGGAACTATTTAAAGGGAAAGAAGTGCATGGTCTGGAGCTTCATGGGTAATGCCCGCATGTATCAGGCGCTCTTAAATTACGGTGACCGGCTGGATACAGTTGGTATTTTTACTTTTGAGGTTAATATTTCGGGAGTAATCAGTGAAACCGGCACCGATGTGGCCAGTCTCGCCACATACCGGGCAAGATGGCCGCACATCAAGTGGCTGCTGACCATTATGAACCATGGGACAGCTTCCATTTTCACCGCGCTGCGTAACAACACTAACGGTGCGAAGGATATGTTTTTATCCGAGATTGTGAGGATCATGAATAAATATCCTTGGTGCGCCGGTGTGGATATCGATTTAGAGCGAGGCGGCGGCTATGAAAACAAGGATGCAGCCAATGCCTTATTTCGTGATATCTACCAGACCGTGAAAAACTACAATCCTGCCAAGCTGGTCAATATCTGTTTGCCCGGCATGACCGGAGTGCAGGGTTCGGTGGGGGGCGAAAACTGGTGTGTGTATGAGGACTTGGACGAATACTGCGATACTGCTGCCATCATGAGTTATGGCATAGCGTGGGCAGGCTACGCCCCAGGACCCGTATCCCCCCAGAGCTGGCTGGAGGGTATCTACAACTATGCCGTCCAAGTCATGGACCCGGATAAAGTGTTTTTTGGTCTTCCGGCATACGGCTGGAATTGGCGCATCCATGACACACCCGAAAACCTGGGCATCACCTATCGGGGTGTCTCCAACACCTATTATGCGGCCCAGCTTTGGATGACCGGAGGATACAACTTTACAGGCAACGGCCCGCCGCAGCCCATGATCCCCATCATCGCCTATTGGGATGATTACGATAAGGTGCCATGGGCATTGCCCCAGGTTTATGACTATATGGAAGGCTGGGACGCAGTGGATCGACAAAGCCCGTTGCTGCAGGAAACCTACAACAGGCGGCGCTATTTAACCGCCTATAGCAAAGAGCAGCGGACAGAGTTCGGTAGTATCTTTATCGACCGCAACGGCGTCCCGGACAGCTATACCGGTAATGTCATTGTGACAGAGAATATGGCGTCCTTGGGTGAGGACGGGGAAGCGGAGTATCAGTTCCAGATCGAGCAGCCTGGAGTGTATGATGTAGCAGTGCGGCTATGTTACCCCTTTTGGGACAAGAATGCCCTTGATGTATCCCTTGATGGTACACCAAAGTCGTTCTCAGAAAACCGCCTGTGGTGGCCGTACTGGCGTCGGATATGCTGGTTTACGCTGGCAAAAGGTGTTTTCCTTTCTGCTGGCATGCACACTATTGGTATTAGTGGCGGTGTGCCAGGCACGCAGTTTTACGGCTTCCGGGTTTGCAGCAGCTTCTCGGAAGCACCATCCGCTGGAGAAGCAACATATACGCTCTCTCCCCGCAGCTCCAAGGATGTGAACGGTGTGATGGCCGTGCCTGATCGGGGCTTTAAGCTAACCTGTGAGATGCTCCGCAGAAGACCTGATTCAGCCCTGGCCTGGTATGAGGATTTTCGGGATGGCAATATGCTGCCACAGAGCTATTGGACGATGCTGGAAGGTGAATGGACGGTTTGGCAAAACCCGAACAGCACAGCCAACCGCCCCTACTCCCAGCTTGACGGGTACGGCAGGCTGGCGTGGAAGTATGACGGTTTTTCTGACGTCCATATTCGTGCGCGGCTGGCGTTTCCTCAGAATGGGAGCGGACGCGCAGGGGTGTTCTGTGGAGACCTGTTCTGCTGTTTAAATGTTGATACACAGCGGGTTGAATTATACCAAGGCTCCACACTGCTGGGCAGCTATTCCACCAGCTTCAACAAGACGCCGGATACCAGTCTTCGATCCAGTCCTAGCATGTACACCATTGAGATGCGAAA
>JAKPGH010000061.1 GCA_029550985.1 Bacillota bacterium | reverse complement strand
GTACTTTATTCAGGATCTGCTGGGAATGACGGTTTCCGACGCCGACAGCGGCGTTGTGTACGGCAAACTCACCGACGTGATTGCCACCGGAGCCAATGACGTTTACGAAATCACCACGCCGGAAGGGAAAAAGCTGCTGGCTCCGGCCATCCCTCAGGTGGTGGTGGAAACAGACGTTGCGGGGGGCAACCTGCGCATCCGCCCGCTGAAAGGATTGTTTGACGATGCGGATTGATATCTGCACCCTCTTTCCCGAAATGTGCGAGACCGTCATGAGCGAAAGCATCATCGGGCGGGCCCGCAAGGCCGGTTTTCTGGAAATCCACACCCATCATATTCGGGACTATGCCGTCCGCAAGGGGGGGTACATCGACGATACCCTTTACGGCGGCGGCAAGGGGATGTTGATGCAGGCGGAGCCGTTTTACCGCTGTTGGGAGGCCATTGTGGCCCAGACCAACCGCCGGCCCCACACCATCTACATGACCCCCAAGGGAAAGCTGCTGACCCAAAAGCGGGCAGTGGAGCTTTCCAAAATGGAGCATATCTGCATTTTGTGCGGCCACTACGAGGGAATCGACCAGCGCCTGATTGACGAAATCGTGGACGAGGAGCTTTCCATTGGGGACTATGTCCTCACCGGGGGAGAACTGCCCGCCCTGGTGCTGGCCGACTGTGTGGCGCGGCTTTGCCCCGGCGTGCTGGCCGATGAAAGCTGCTGGCAGGACGAAAGCCTCGGCGAAGACGGCCTGCTGGAGGCGCCTCACTACACCAAGCCCTACGAATGGCATGGACGCACCGTCCCGGAGGTGCTGCTTTCGGGTCACCATGCCCAAATCCAGAAGTGGCGGAGGGAACAGGGGCTTCTCTACACTGCCAAAAACCGTCCTGACCTGTTGGAAAAAGCCAACCTTACCCCTGCCGACAAGCTCTTTTTGGCGCAACATCTGCAAAGCGAGGGGAAAGAGTCATGACGGGTACGTTGGTCAATGTGGCGGGAATTGCGTTGGGCTCTCTGGTGGGGCTTCTGTTAAAAAAGGGAATTCCGGAACATATCAACAACGCCATTGTGCGGGCATTGGGGCTGGGGACCATCATCATCGGCTTGCTGGGGATTATCAAGTCCATGTTTTCGGTGGATTTGGAAACCGGCGCCCTTTCCGATTCCGGCAGCCTGCTTTTGGTGATCAGCCTTGCGGTGGGCTGCGTTGTGGGCGAGCTGCTGCGCATTGACGACCATCTCAACAACTTTGGCAGGATGATGGAAAATCGGCTGGGAGCCTCCGGGTTTGCCAAGGGATTTGTCACCGCCTCCCTGCTCTTTCCCATCGGGGCCATGACGGTGATTGGCGCCCTCAACGACGGCCTCTTTGGAGACAGCCAGGTGCTGTATGTCAAAAGCCTGCTGGACACGGTGATGTCCGTTGTCCTTTCCTCGGCGCTGGGAATCGGCGTCCTCTTTTCCGCCGTGCCAGTGCTGTTGATTCAGGGCTCCATATCTCTGCTGGCAGGGGTACTTGCCCCTCATATCACCCAGGAGCTGTTGAACGTGTTCTGCATGGTGGGGTATGCCCTGGTCACCGTCATTGGACTCAACCTCACCCTGGACGCCAAAATCAAAGTGGCAAACCTGCTGCCCGCTTTGGCCGTACCTATTTTCTACCATTTTCTGTTTGTTGCATAAAAAACGATGAAATTTCCAAAGATAGGATTTGTAAAAAACTATAAATAGTTTGCACATTTGTGGCAATATTACACAATGAATCCTCACGGATGGGGAGGATTGTTGGATGCCACGTGAAAAATTCTAAGCCATCGCCTTCTTCTGGGGGAAGCGTGTTGACGCGGTTACCTTTTATGTTATAATAATAATTAGGTAAGAGCGTCGATTTTTGCGTGATGCTTAGAGCGAATCTCCGCATACACAGGCTGCATTCTGCTGACAGCTGCATTCTGCTGACATAAGAGCAGGACCAAACCGGGGAGATAGATACCTTATTCTGATTTAGGGGAGTAGAACCATGTTTGTAAAAGAAGTTTGCGTACAAAATCAGGTTGGCCTTCATGCTTGGCCCGCCACTTTCTTTATTCAAAAAGCCAACGAATACCGTTCCTCCATCTGGGTGGAAAAGGAAGAGCGGCGAGTCAACGCAAAGTCCCTGCTGGGAGTCCTGTCTCTGGGCATTGTGGGGGGAACCACCATTAAAATCATTGCCGACGGCCCCGACGAGCAGCAGGCAGTGGAAGGTCTTGTCAAGTTGGTAGAGTCCGGCTTCGCCGACTAACCTTTGATTCCAGCAAATCAGACGTCACCGTTTTGCGGTGGCGTTTTTCGTATGTCTCCATCGCAGTAAAAAGGGGGAGGTGAGAAGATGGACCATATCAAAACCTTGCGGGAAGCGGCCCGCCGGCTGCCCATGGACCCGGGGGTTTATTTCATGCGGGATTCTTCCGGGGAAATCATCTACGTGGGCAAGGCAAAGCACCTGCGCACCCGGGTGAGCAGCTATTTCCGCAGCATCGAAAAACACACCGAAAAAACCCGGCGGCTGGTGTATGCCGCGCGGGAGCTGGAAACCATTGTCACCTCCAGCGAGTTCGAGGCCCTGGTGCTGGAATGCAGCATGATCAAGCAGTACCGGCCCAAGTACAACATCCTCCTCAAGGACGACAAGGGCTACCATTACCTGCGGATTTCCAACGACGACTATCCCCGCATCACCGCCGAAAAGACCATGAACCCCTCCGACGGGGCGCGCTGGCTGGGGCCTTACACCTCCTCCTTTGTGGTAAACCAGACGGTGGACGAGGTCAACAAGGTCTTTATGCTCCCCACTTGCAAGCGAAAATTCCCCGAGGATTTCGGCAAGGAACGGCCCTGCCTCAACTACCACATCAAGCAGTGCATCGGCGTCTGCACCGGCAAAGTATCCCGCCGGGAATACAACGAGCTCATCGACCAGGCGGTGGAGTTTATCCGCGGCGGCAACGAGCGCGCGGTGGAGCAGCTGACCCAAAAGATGCAGGCGGCGTCCGATGCTCTGAATTTTGAGCAGGCCGCCTTTTACCGGGACAGAATCCGCGCCATTCAGCGGATTACCGCCCATCAGAGCGTGGTTTTCTCCAAAACCACTCAGGACCAGGATATTGTGGCGCTGGTGCAGGGAAACCAGGAAAGCTGCGTGGCCCTTTTGAAAATTCGCGGCCAGCGCCTGGTGGATAAGCAGACCTTTGATTTGGGGGAAATCGACTCGCTGGAAGGAGCACGGCGGGACTTTCTCCTTTCCTACTACGGAGCATCCGGCGTGGAAGTGCCCCAGGTAATTTTGCTGGACGGTCCCAGCGACGAGCCGGAGCTGGTGGAGCGCTATTTGCAGGAGATACGGGGCAAAAAGGTAAGCCTCAAAGTCCCTGCCCGGGGAGAAGGGCAGCGGCTGGTGGAGATGGCGCTGGCCAACGCGGCGCAGCACCTTGCCAACAGGCTGGAGCGCAGCGGCAAGGAGCTGGCCGCTCTGGACGAACTGGCTCGGCTGCTGGGGCTTTCGGCGCCGCCCCAGTACATCGAAGCCTACGACATTTCCAACCTGGGCGATCAGACCATCGTGGGGGGCATGGTGGTCTTTGAAGGGGGAAGACCCCTGCGCTCGGCTTATAAGAAGTTTAACATGAAGACGGTCGCCGGCGTGGACGACTACGGCAGCATGCGGGAGATGCTCCAGCGGCGGTTTGCCCGGTACCAGAACCCGGAGGAAACCGACCCCGGCTTTAAGCGCCTTCCCGATTTGATTTTGCTGGACGGCGGAAAAGGGCATGTGAGCGTGGTGGAACCGCTGCTCCGGGAGATGGGGCTGAGCATCCCCGTCTTTGGCATGGTGAAGGATTCCTCCCACAAAACCCGGGCCGTAGCGGGGGAGGGGGAGGAAATTTCCATTGCCAAAAGCCGCAAGGCCTTTACGCTGCTTTCCAACATTCAAGAGGAAGTGCACCGCTTTGCCATCAGCCACATG
Organism: Bacillota bacterium; assembly: GCA_029550985.1. GTDB lineage: Bacteria > Bacillota > Clostridia > Oscillospirales > Ruminococcaceae > WRAV01. The sequence continues at coordinate 392 of JAKPGH010000061.1, read as the reverse complement.
AAGCAAAAGCACAAAAAGAACGCCTTTACTTTGAGCCTCACACAGGTGCCCGGCATTGGGGAAAAGCGGGCCGCCGCCCTGCTGCGGCATTTTAAAACCCAGAAGGCTCTTTTGGCCGCAAGCCCCGAGGAGCTTGCGCAGGCGCCGGGCATGACGCTGCCCGCCGCCCGTGCTTTGTATCAGCATTTGCATCCGGAGGAATCCGAACCCTCGGAACAGTGAAAGGAAATTGCCATGTCTCAGGAAGAACGGCTCTATTTGGAGTTTTCCAGCGAAAGCGTGGGTGCGGCCTCCCTTTTGGTGAAGAAGGCCGCCCAGAAAAAGCAAGACCACATGGGTGAGATGACGGTGGAGGAGCAGCGGGCGTACAATCAAAAGCTATACGAAGCCTT
>JAKPGH010000058.1 GCA_029550985.1 Bacillota bacterium | reverse complement strand
GCAGGAAAAGCTCCAATCCCTGCAGGATTTTAGCTCCCTGCCCCAGGGGCAGGCGACTTTTTTCCTCACGGTGGAGGGAGGAGCCGCTCTGGGCGGCGACCTTGCCTGGGTGGATAAACTGTGGGACCTGGGCGTGCGGATGATGACCCTTACTTGGAACGGCGCCAACGAGATAGCGGGAGGAGCCGGTTCCGGCGGCGGCTTTACCCCCTTCGGGCGGCGGGTGGTGGCCCGGATGGAAGAGCTGGGAATGGCGGTGGACGTCTCCCACCTCAGCGACGAGGGCTTTTGGGAGCTGTGCGAGTTTGCCAGCGCCCCTTTTTGCGCCAGCCACTCCAACGCCCGGGCGCTGTGCAACCACCCCCGCAACTTAACGGACGAGATGCTGCGGGAAATCATCCGCCGGAAAGGGGTGGTGGGCATCAACTACTGCCGCCGCTTCCTGACGCCGGAGGGCGAAGGCGCCAATATCGACGCCATCCTGCGCCACATTCACCACATTTTGGATTTGGGGGGCGAAGACGCCGTCGCATTGGGCTCCGACTTCGACGGCACCGACCTTCCCGACGACCTGCAGGGAGTGCAGGATTTGGAACTCCTCGTCCAGAGGCTGATACAATCCGGCCTTTCGGAGCAAATAATAGGCAAACTGCTGTTTGAAAACGCCTGGACCTATTTAAAAGGCTTGCAAAAACAGGGGAGGAATCTACCATGATATACCGCAGTACCAGGGACAACTCTGTGGCCGTCGGTGCCGCCCAAGCCATCGCCCAGGGCATTTCTCCCGACGGGGGGCTTTATCTGCCCAGTCAGCTGCCCCGTCTGACCTTACAGGACCTGGAGGCCATGCTGGACATGGACTACCGCAGCCGTGCCTGCCGGATTCTGGAAGGCTTCCTTTCCGACTTTACGCCGGCGGAAATCCGGGAAAGCGTGGAGGCGGCCTACGGCGACCAGTGGGATAACCCCAAAATCGCGCCCCTGGCCCACCTTTCCCCCAACGCCTACATGCTGGAGCTGTGGCACGGCCCCACCTGCGCCTTTAAGGACGTGGCGCTGCAGCTGCTGCCCCACCTGCTGACCAGGGCGGCCCACAAGACGGCGGGGGGAAAGAACATCGACATTCTAGTGGCCACCTCGGGGGATACGGGCAAGGCGGCCCTGGAAGGCTTTGCCGACGTACCCGGCACCAGCATCACCGTCTTTTACCCGGAGGAAGGGGTCAGCCAGATTCAAAAGCTGCAGATGACCACCCAGGAAGGGAACAACGTCCAGGTTTGCGGCGTGTACGGCAACTTTGACGACACCCAAACCGCCGTCAAGCAGATTTTCACCGACCCGGAGCTGAAGGAAGCCCTTGCTGCCCAAAACCGGATGTTTTCCAGCGCCAACTCCATCAACTGGGGCCGGCTGGTGCCGCAGATTGTCTACTACATCAGCGCCTACTGCGAGCTGGTGGCCGCCGAGGAAATCGAGCTGGGCGGCAGCATCAACATCACCGTCCCCACCGGAAACTTCGGCAATATCCTGGCGGCCTACTACGCCAAGGAGATGGGGCTGCCGGTCAACAAGCTGATCTGCGCCTCCAACCTCAACAAGGTGCTGACCGACTTCATCAACACCGGCGTCTACGACCGGCGCCGGGAATTCATCACCACTTCCTCCCCTTCGATGGATATTCTCATCTCCAGCAACCTGGAGCGGCTGCTTCACGCCCTGACGGGAGCCGACGACGCGGCGGTGCGCTCCATGATGCAGCAGCTTTCCGCCCAGGGGTTCTACGAGGTGCCCGAAAGCGTGAAACAGGCGCTGCAGGCCCAGTTCTTCGGCGGCTTCTGCAATGAGGAGGACACCGCCGCCACCATTCGGGACACCTTCCAGCGCTATTCCTACCTGATGGACACCCACACGGCGGTGGCCTACAAGGTGTACCGCGATTATGTAGCCCAAACCGGGGACGATACCAAAACGGTGATTGCCTCCACCGCCAACCCTTACAAGTTTGCGGGAAGCATTTTGTCCGCCCTTACCGGCAAACCCGCCCAGGGAGATGAATTCGCCCAGCTGGAAGAGTTGGAGCAGCTCACCGGCGTGCCCATTCCCGAGCCGATCCGCTGCCTGAACCGCAAGTCGGTGCGCTTTACCAGGACCTGCAAGCGGGAGGACATCCGAGCCGCGGCCCGGGAGATGCTGGGCATCTAGCGGGGAAGTTTCTCTTACAAAAAAGAAGCCCGCCCGGCCAAAGGGGTTGGGAAAGCCGGGCGGTTGGAGAGCTTCTATGCTTACGCGAGGAAGATTCCCCCACGGGGTGGGGCAAGGTTAAGGTCTGAAAGTGCTGCAAAGGGTGTCCTCAGAGGAGGAGGCAAACTGAGGCCCTACTTTGACTTCCTTGGCGCTGCAGCTGTCGTTGGGCTCATGATAAGCGCAGTTGGTCACGTTGCAGATGATTTTATTGTGAAAGTTCTGGGCATTTTGCTGCATTTTTTGATTGGATTGGGTATTCATATTCATGGTGCTCACTCCTACTTTAGAATCTGGGGTGCATCTTTAGGATGTGTTTCCGGCTGAAAATGATACCTGACAGTATTTGGAATAGAAACGATTTGTAGAGCAAATCGGCGAAAGAGGTGAGTTATGGCGATCTATGCCATTGGGGACCTGCATTTATCGGTGGCGGCAAAAAAGCCTATGGATATTTTCAGCGGGTGGGACAACCATGCCGAAAAGCTTCAGGAAAACTGGAGCCGAAAAATCAAAGCGGATGATACGGTAATATTGGCGGGCGACACATCCTGGGGGATGAGCCTTGCCCAAGCGGTCCCCGACTTTCGCTTAATTCACAATCTGCCAGGTCAAAAAATTATTCTCAAAGGCAACCACGATTACTGGTGGTCCTCCCTGACCAAAATGAATCGGGCGCTGGAGGAGCACGGCCTGACCAGCATTCGGTTTTTGCACAACAACAGCTATTATGTCGAGGGAGTGCACCTTTGTGGTTCTCGCGGTTGGATTTTTGAAAACGGGCAGCCTCACGACGACAAAATCATCCGCCGGGAAGCTTTGCGCATCGAAGCTTCTCTGAAAAGCAGAAGTTCCCAGCCGGGGGAGACGGTTTTGTTCCTCCATTATCCTCCCGTTTTTGCCGGCCAAACGCTGCAGCCCTTTTTGGAGCTGATGCACCAGTACGGCGTCAAGCGCTGTTACTACGGGCATATCCACGGCCCGTCCCACAGGTTTGCCGTGCAGGGCAAGGTGCAGGGCATCGAATTCTCTATGATTTCATCGGATTATATCGAATTCGACCCTGTGCTGGTTCAATAAAGGCTTTCTGACCGGAAAGAAGGGCATAAACACCCTCAAAATAGGGCATATTCCACCGAGGTTGGAGTATTTGCGATTATTTCTCATTTTAACCGATGATTTTTTACAATATTTATGATAAAATTAATCAGTTATAGTTTCCAAAGGCGGGCCCAAGTACCGCCGCTATATACAGGAGGTTGAAACATGAGCATCACGTCCCACCAGAAGACGGCTGCCAACACTGTGGAGTTGGAGATTGCAGTATCTGCCGAAGAGCTGAAAGCGGCTACCGACAAAGTATTTCAGCGCAGAGTAAAGAGCATCACGGTCCCCGGATTCCGTAAGGGGAAAGCACCCCGCTCCATCATCGAAAAGATGTATGGAGAAGGCATCTTCCTGGAAGAGGCCATCAACGACCTTTATCCCAAGGCTTATCGGGAAGCCATTGAGGAAGCAAAGATAGAGCCTGTGGCTCAGGCGGATATTGAGCTTCTGGATGTGGATAAGGAGAAGGGCTTTAAATTCAAAGCCATTGTCACCGTCAAACCGGAAATCGAGCTGGGCCAGTACAAGGGCCTTGCCGCCGAAAAGACCATCTATCCTGTGGAAGAAGAGGACATCGAAGCCGAGCTGAACCGTCAGCGCCAGCGGGGAGCCAGACTCATCACCGTAGAAGGCCGCCCCGCCCAAAACGGCGACATTGCCGTCATCGACTTTGAAGGATTTATGGACGGCGTTCCCTTCCAGGGCGGCAAGGGCGAAGGCCACAACCTGGAGCTGGGAAGCCATTCCTTCATCGATGGATTTGAAGAGCAAATTGTTGGCCATAATGTAGGGGATGAGTTTGACGTCAACGTCACCTTCCCCGAGGAGTACCACGCCGAAGAGCTGAAAGGCAAGCCCGCCGTCTTCAAGGTAAAGCTTCTGGAGATTAAGGAAAAGCAGCTTCCCGACCTGGATGACGAGTTTGCCAAGGATGTCAGCGAGTTCGACACCCTGGCCGAGCTGCGGGAAGACATCCGCAAACGGTACACCGAAACCCGCGAGAGACGCAGCAAAGACGAACTGGAAACCCGCCTGCTGGATCAGGTGATTGAAGGCATCAAAGGCGAGATTCCCGAAGTCATGTACGACAACAAGGTGGAGGAACTGGTTCGGGACTTCGGTTACCGCCTGCAGGCTCAGGGCATGAGTCTGGACCTCTACCTCCAGTACACCGGCATGGATGAGAATACCTTCCGCGAAGGGTTCCGGGAGCAGGCCGTCCGTCAGGTCAAGATGCGCCTGGCTCTGGAAGCCATTGCCGCCAAGGAAAACCTGGTGCCCACCGCCGAGGAAATTCAGGCGGAGTACCAGCGGCTGGCCACCAGCTACGCCATGGACGTGGAGCAACTGAAGAAAATGCTTCCCGAAAAGGACGTCGCTTCCGACATTGCCTGCACCAAGGCCATTGATCTGGTGCGGGACAGCGCCGTCGTCACCGAGGTGGTGGAAGAGAAGTCCAAGAAGGACGCCGACGTGGAAGAAAAACCCAAGAAAAAGACCACCAGAAAATCCACCAAGAAAACCGCGGAGCCTGCACAGCAGACTTCGGAAGAGACCGCCCAGGAACAGGAGGCGGAATAGCCCCTGTTCCTGCCGCGGAAGAACATTGGAGCGCGGCCCTATATTCTCCACGCTCCCAAGGAGGTAATACTATGGCATTAGTACCAATGGTAGTAGAACAAACCAACCGGGGAGAGCGGAGCTACGATATTTACTCCCGCTTGCTCAACGACCGTATCGTCATGCTCTGCGACGAGATCAATGACGTCACCGCCAGTTTGGTGGTAGCCCAACTGCTTTACCTGGAGGGCATGGACCCCGAAAAGGACATTAACCTCTATATCAACAGTCCCGGCGGCTCCATCACAGCAGGCATGGCTATCTACGATACCATGCAGTATCTCAAATGCGATGTCTCCACCATCTGCATTGGTATGGCGGCATCCATGGGGGCGTTTCTGCTGTCGGCAGGAACCAAGGGCAAGCGGATGGCGACCGCTCACGCAGAGATTATGATTCACCAGCCGTTGGGAGGCACTCGGGGTCAGGCGTCGGATATTAAGATTCACGCCGAGCGGATTATCCGCACCCGCAACACTCTCAACCGTCTGCTGTCCCAGCATACCGGCCAGCCTTTGGAGGTCATCGAGCGGGACACCGACCGCGACCACTTTATGGATGCCCGGGAAGCCCTGGAATACGGCATTATTGACAAAGTGTTGGAGAAGCGGTAAGATAAGGCCGCAAGGAACGATAAAAATTACCTGCAGCAATTTTTGATTTTTGCATACACTCTAAGTAAGAGTGTATTCGCGGATTTAGCCCTGAAAGGATTTTTGCCATGTCTAAAACCATCGACAATCGCGTTCTTCGCTGTTCTTTTTGTGGAAAGATGCAGGACGAAGTGGGCCGCATGATTGCGGGCCCCGGCGTCTGCATTTGCGACGAATGCATCGAGCTGTGCCAGAGCGTACTGGACGGTGAGGACCCGTACGAACAGCGCGCCAACCGACAGGCCCCCAAACAGGCGGGCGTGTCCATTTTGCAACCAAAGGAAATGAAAAAGATCCTTGACCAATATGTGGTGGGGCAGGACAAGGCAAAAAAGGCGCTCTCTATCGCAGTTTACAACCATTACAAGCGGATTTTCTGCGAGGATGAGGGAGATGTGGAACTGCAAAAGAGCAACGTGCTTTTGCTGGGTCCCACCGGCGTGGGCAAAACCATGCTGGCCCAAACCTTGGCAAAAACACTGAATGTTCCCTTTGCCATTGCCGACGCCACCACCCTCACCGAAGCGGGATACGTGGGCGAGGATGTGGAGAACATCCTGTTGCGTCTGATTCAGGCTGCCGACTTTGATATCGAGCGGGCCGAGCGGGGCATCATCTACATCGACG
>JAKPGH010000026.1 GCA_029550985.1 Bacillota bacterium | reverse complement strand
GTTGGCACATCCATCGTATTGGCGGCAAGCCTTAGCTTCCTGGGATTGGGCATTCAGCCTCCCACGCCGGAATGGGGAGCAATGCTTTCCGCAGCCCGCGGATTTATCCGCGACCAGTGGTACATGGTATTCTTCCCGGGTCTTGCCATCATGCTGACCGTGTTTGCCCTGAACGTCTTCGGGGATGGCTTGCGGGATGCCCTTGATCCCAAGCTGAAGAATTAGGGAGGCCAACATCTATGAGCAATAAACTGTTGTCCGTTCGCGACTTGACCATTCATTACATAACCGACGATGGCGTTGTCAAAGCAGTCAACGGGGTGAGCTTTGACATCGACAAAGGGGAGACTCTGGGGCTGGTAGGCGAGACCGGCGCCGGAAAAACCACCACCGCCCTGGGCTTGATGAGCCTGGTCCCCGACCCACCCGGAAAGGTTGTGGGAGGAGAGATTCTCTTTAACGGGAAAAACATGCTCAAGGCCTCCAAGCATGAGCTGCGGGCGTTCCGCGGCAAGGAAATGTCCATGATTTTCCAGGACCCCATGACCGCCCTTAACCCGATTTTGACGGTGGGGGAGCAAATCGCGGAAGTCATTCAGCTTCACGACAAGCTTTCCAAAGCCGAGGCGTATAAAAAGGCGGCGGAAATGCTTCGCCTGGTGGGAATTCCCGACGAGCGCATGACCGAATATCCCCACCAGTTTTCCGGCGGCATGAAGCAGCGCGTCGTCATCGCCATTGCCCTTGCCTGCAATCCCCAATTTCTGATTGCCGACGAGCCCACCACGGCGCTGGACGTGACCATTCAAGCGCAGGTGCTGGATTTGATGGCGGGGTTGCGGAAAAAGTTTGGAACCGCCATGCTGATGATCACCCACGACCTGGGCGTGGTCACCGAAATCTGCGACAAAGTGGCCATTATGTACGCCGGGCAGATTGTGGAAAGCGGCGATTTGGAGAGCATCTACGAGAGAACCTGCCATCCTTACACCAAGGGGTTGTTTGGCTCTCTGCCCAGCCTTTCCAAGAAGATTCACCGCTTAAGCCCCATTCCGGGCTTGATGCCGGATCCTTCCAATCTGCCCACCGGTTGCCCGTTCCATCCCCGTTGCCCCAACGCGATGGAAGCTTGTAAGTCCAGGGCTCCTGTCAACACCGAAATTGAGCCGGGACATTTCGTCCGGTGCTTGCTGTACGAATCCAAGACCGGGGAAGGGGAGAAATAGAATGTCTAGTTTGCTACAGGTAATCGATTTAAAGAAGTATTTCCGCACTCCCCGGGGGATGCTCCACGCAGTGGACGGTGTGAACTTTACCTTGGATGCTGGAAAAACCCTGGGAGTGGTGGGAGAGTCCGGCTGCGGAAAATCCACCCTGGGACGGGTCATCATCCGACTTCTGGACGCCACCGACGGAACGGTCATCTTTGATGGAAAAGACATCACCAATACCAAAGACGTCAAATCTCTGCGCAGGGATATGCAGATTATCTTTCAGGACCCCTTTGCTTCCCTGAATCCCCGCATGAGCGTCTACGAAATTATCGAAGAGCCGTTGATTATCCACAAAATGTACCCCAACAAAGAGGCTATGCATCAGAGAGTGCAGGAGCTGATGGATACGGTGGGTCTGGCCAGTCGTCTGGCCACCGCCTATCCCCATGAACTGGATGGAGGACGCCGCCAGCGCATCGGCATTGCCCGCGCTTTGGCTTTGGAGCCTCGGTTTATCGTCTGCGACGAGCCGGTTTCCGCTCTGGACGTCTCCATTCAGGCGCAAATTCTCAACCTGATGCAGGACCTTCAGGAGCAGCAGAAATTTACTTATCTCTTTATCACCCACGACCTTTCGGTGGTCAAGCACATCTCCAACGAAATCATGGTGATGTACCTGGGCATGGTGGTGGAAAAGAGCGGCGCCGACGAGCTGTTCGAGCGCACCCTGCACCCCTACACCAAGGCCCTTCTGGCCGCCATTCCCGAACCCACCATTCACAAGACAAGGCAGCGGATTCTGCTGCGGGGAGAGCTGACATCCCCCATCAACCCCAAGCCCGGATGCCGTTTTGCCCCTCGCTGCAACTACGCAAAAGACATCTGCTTCCAACAAACTCCTCCTCTGGAGGAAGTGGAACCCGAGCACTTTGTCGCCTGCCATCGGGTCAGGGAAATCGATGACTAAAGTTTCGTCAATTTAAAGCGATTGGAATGGGACCACCATTGCCGGTTGCTGTCATCTCTCTAAACTGAAAGAATGAGGTTGTATTATGATTGCAAGATCCCACAAAAGCACCCTGTCCGGACACGCCCGCGCACCGGGCTCTAAAAGCCACACCATTCGTGCCGTATTGATGGCCACCATGTCCGAAGGCACCTCCTACATCCGCAACCCCCTCACCAGCCGGGATGCCAGAAGCTCTTTGGATGCAGCCAGAGCATTTGGCGCCAAGGTCACGGTAGAGGACGGCGTTTGGATTATCGAAGGACGCGGCAAAAACCTGCAAGTGCCGGAAAACTATGTGGAATGCGGAAACTCCGGCACCGTGTCCGCCTTCAGCTCCATAATGGCGGGCTTGGTGGACGGCTATACCTTCATCACCGGAGATGAGCAGATTCGCCGCCGCCCCATTTATCCCTCGGTGGAAGCCATTAACGCTCTGGGTGGCCACGCGGTGTTTACCAGACCCGGCTCCAAGTCCTGCCCCATTATTGTCAAGGGCCCCATCAAAGGGGGAAAGGTTCACTTTACCGGCCTGCTGTCCCAGATGATTTCCGGCACCTTGATGGTGGCGCCTTTGCTGCCGGAAGACACCGAAATCACCGTGGACAACCCGCTGGAAACTCCTTATCTCCAAATGACTCTGGACTGGATTAAGCACCACGGCGTGGAAATTGAAAATCCCCAGAATTTCAAATACTTCAAAATCAAGGGCGGTCAAAGCTATCGGGCCCAGGACACCGTCATTCCCAGCGACTGGTCCGGCGTTGCCTTCCCCTTGGTGGCGGCCGTAGTCACCAAGTCCGACGTCATCATCGACGGCGTGGACTTCCACGACAGTCAGGGCGATAAAGCCGTGGTGGACCTGCTGATCTCCATGGGCGCGGATATTGAAAAGGACGTGGAAGGCGGCCGCCTGATCATCAAAGGCGGGAAGCCCTTGCAGTCCGGCCTTACCTTTGACCTGAAAAACATCCCCGATTCCCTG
>JAKPGH010000017.1 GCA_029550985.1 Bacillota bacterium | reverse complement strand
CGGCCGCGAAAACCTGCGGTTTACCGGCCAGCTCAACGGCATGCGGGGCCCCGAGCTGGAAAAGCGGATCGACCAGCTGCTGGAACGGGTAGGCATGACCCATGCCGCCGACCGGAAAGCGGGAACCTACTCCCGGGGTATGAAGCAGCGCCTTGGAATTGCCGACGTTTTGATTAAGAACCCTTCCATCGTCATCATGGACGAACCCACTCTGGGCATCGACCCGGAAGGCATGTGGGAATTGTTGCAGATTATCCGGGAACTTGCCGAGCAGGACGGCCGCACCGTTTTGATTTCTTCTCACCAGCTCTATCAGGTGCAACAGGTCTGCGACCGGGTGGGAATCTTCGTCAAAGGCAAGCTGATTGCCTGCGGAGGAATCAAGGATTTGGCCAACCAGCTGCAGGCGGAATCCGGCTATTCGCTGGAACTGGAAGTGGTGCCCAACGACAGCAAGCTGGAAAACTTGCTGAAATCCATGCCTGGCGTGGATGAAGTGACCAGGGAAGGCGAGCGTTTCCTCATTCACTCTTCCCAGGATATTCGGGGCAACGTCACGCAGATAGCGGCCGAACACGGCTATTCTCTGCAATATCTGCGGCATAGGGGCGGCGACCTGGATGAAATCTACCGCCGCTACTTTGAAAAGGCAGGTGAGCAACAACATGGAAGGGAAAGCGGCCCTCGCAAAACTGGAAACATTCTTCAAAGGATGGGGCGCCGAAAAGGGCAATAATCCTCCCCAAAGCGTGGGGATGGGGGCGCTCTACCGCAAGGAGCTGGCGGACCATCTAAACAGTCCCCGGTTTATCCTGATCTTCTGCTTACTGATCGTCACCAGTGTCGCCAGCTTTTTTGGAGCCATCAACGGAATCCAAAATCTTTCCGCCGACAACAAGAACTTCCTCTTCTTAAAACTCTTTACCACCAGCGGCAGCGCAGTCCCCTCCTTTGCCTCTTTCCTCGGCTTTTTGGGGCCGCTGGTGGGGTTGACGTTGGGCTTTGACGCCATCAACCGGGAGCGTTCCCAGGGCACCCTCAACCGCCTGGTGGCCCAGCCCATCTACCGGGACGCCGTCATCAACGGAAAGTTTTTGGCGGGCGCCACCGCGGTGGCCGTCATTGTTTATTCCATCGGGCTGTTTTTCTGCGGGGCAAGCCTGCTGCGCACCGGCCTTACCTTTAACGGCGAAGAACTGGTGCGGATTCTGGTGTTTTTGACCTTTTCCATCGTCTACATCAATTTCTGGCTGGGACTTGCCATCTTCTTTTCCGTTTTGAGCAGGCACGCCGCCACGTCGGCCCTGGCGGGAATTGCCGTTTGGCTCTTTTTCGCCTTCTTTATGAGCCTGGTGGCCAAAGCGGTGGCCGACGCCCTGTTTCCCATCAACAATTTGATTCAGGCCGCCAACAATATGGTGAAGAATTACTCCTGCAATTTGGTGCTCAACCGCATCTCACCCTATTACCTCTTTAGCGAGGCCATCTCCACCATATTGGATCCCAGCGTTCGCTCCATCGGCATTGTCACTTCCGAACAGCTGTCCGGAGCCATTGTGGGGTATTTGCCTCTGGGGCAAAGCCTGCTGCTGGTATGGCCTCACCTGGTGGGCCTCATCGCCTTGATGCTGGCAAGTTTTGCAGCGTCCTATATCTGCTTTATGCGGCAGGAAATCCGGGCGTAGCCGGCACCGTTCGGAACTTTGCCACTTGGCAAAACAAAAAACATCCCCCGACTTGGGGGATGTTTTTCTATTGGGGAGCGTAGTTCAGAGCCCAGGGAGCGCCGTATTGGTCGGTGATGATGGCGTGCCAGGCGCCCCAGAAGGTTTGCTGCAGGGGCATTTCCACCGTGCCCTGCTCCCGCAGCTTCTCGTAAACCCGGTTCAGTTCCTCCATGCTGTCCATGTGGAGCATCAAAGTCATGTTGCCCACGTGTTTTCGCCGCTCGTCGAAGATGTCCACAAAGTAAAAGACGCAGCGGCCGTTGACGTGAAGCTCCGAGTGGACCACCTTTCCCGGCCGGTCCTGAAAGAAGGGCAAATCCTCGCTCATCTGAAGGTTTTTTATCTCTCCGCCAAAGGTATCCTGATAAAAGGACAGGGCGTTTTTGCAGTCCCTGACGTAAATTTCCGGTATGACCTGCTTCAAGGTATCCACATCCTTTCCCCACTATTGTTGGGAGAAAGATGCGGTTTATTCTCAGCGGCTAGGGCCGGCGCTGGTAGAACACGTATTCCCGCTGCACCTGTTCGGGAACGGCGTCCTCCCCTAAAAAGAGGGAGACCACTTCCCGGTTGGCCCGCCTGAGCCGGTCGGCATTCCAGGGGTTGATGCCCAAGGGGTTGTTTTCCTCCTCCAGGCTTTGGAGGGCGTCGCCCACCGGCACCACCCGGATGTTGAGGTTGCCGGTGTTGTCCTTGTAGGTGACCCAGGTGGGGACAAACCGCACGGACTCAATGACGGGGCGCTGCCCCTCCTGCTGGGAAAGGTCGACTTTGAGGATGACGCCCACATCCCGGGGCTCGTCCCGCTGCACCGAGATGAAATTCCCCAGGGAGGCGATAATAAACCCCTGTCGGGTGACACCCTCGATGTCGGTCAGCTCCCGCATCATCATGGGCTGGAGGACGTGGGGGTGGCTGGCCAGCACCAAATCGGCCCCGTGGTAGAGCATGGCGTCCATCCACTGTAAAAACACGTCCCGGGTGTAGGTTTCGTACTCGTTGCCCATGTGGGGCAGGGCGACGATTAAATCCGGCTTGAGGGCGCGGGCTTTTTGAAAATCGGAAACCATCTTCTCGTCGGTCAGCATGTTGACCATCCAGGGGGCGTCCTTGGGCAGGGGAATGCCGTTGGTACTGAAGGTGAAGGCCAAAATGGCGATTTTCATGCCCCCGGCTTCCACCAGGGTGACTTGCTCCGAATCCTCTTTGGTGGCGTAGGTGCCGGTATGGGCAATGCCCAGGGTATCCAGCACCTCCAGGGTGCGCACCACCCCGTAGGCGTCCCTGTCCAGACAGTGGTTGTTGCAGGTGGTGACAAAATCAAAGCCCGCTTCTTTTAAGGCTTTGCCGTAGGCGTCGGGAGTGGAAAAACGGGGATAGCTGCTGTAACCCAGCTCCTCCCCTCCAAAGACCGTCTCCAAATTCCCGATGGCGTAGCCCTGGGACAAATCCTCCTTGACCGGCTCGAAGGAGTGGGTAAAGTCGTAATTCCCTTCCGGGGTGCGGGCGTCCTCGATTTGGTCCCAGTGGGCCATCAAATCCCCCACCGCGATCAGCGTCAGCCGGCGGGGCTCCGGTTCCGGCGGTGGGGAAGGCTCGGAACGCAAAACTGGCTGAGGCTTTGCCTCGGAAGGTTCCGGCGCCGGCTCGGGTTCCGGCCGGTAGCGGGGTTGACAGCCCGCCAGCATGGCCACAGCCAGCAAAAGACCTATCCAGCGTTTCAGGAATGTCTTCATATCCGTTCTCCTGTGATACTTTGTGCTCAAATTGTACCCCATTCTGCGGCGGAACACAAGCAGAATCTGGAAAAGCTCCTTTCCGGCAGTATAGGGCGATGGAAACTTTCATAAAATGAAATAGCCCGGCACTATCTGCACAGACAGTGCCGGACAGAATTTGTCCAATGATAAGAACCGCTATTCCTCCATCTGCTTGCCCAAAAAGGCGGCGGCGGTGGTGATAAGCTTGATTTCGGTGTCTCCGGCTAACGTGTCGGGATTTTCGCCCAGCAGCATGATGGAACCGCAAACGTCGCCGTTGGTGATGATGGGGGCGCCGGAGATGGCAAATCGGTCCACCCCTTCCACCGGCTGGATGCGGGGAGAATCGGGGCTGACATAGTGGAACGGCTTGCGCTGGTCCATATAATCTTCCAGAGCAGCGGAAACGCGGCGCTCCAGCAATTCCTTTTTGGGGATACCGGCCACTGCTATGACATGGTCTCGGTCGCAGACTACCACCGCGTAACCGCTTGTTTTATGAAGCACCTCGGCATATTGCACGGCAAAGATGCCCAGTTCTCCCAGGGGGGAGTATTTTTTAAAGATCACTTCGCCGTCATTATCCGTAAAAATCTCCAGAGGGTCACCTTCACGAATCCGCATGGTTCTGCGAATTTCTTTCGGGATGACAACTCGGCCCAGGTCGTCGATTCTTCGGACGATTCCAGTGGCTTTCATATGGGAAGATCCTCCTTCTTAGAGTGGTGGAAAGAAAAAAGTCATCCAAAATCAGCGTGTTACGTCGGTTTTTGGGAGCTCACTTGCTATTATTTACTCACGCTGTTATTTTATTCCCCCACATGCAATATTTTAGAGGGTCCTACTACACTTATAACGTGAGGATAAAATAGAATAGTTCCTGCACTTGAAACCGTGCAGGAACTCTCTCAAGCGCGCTGTAGTGTATTATATGGTATCTTTCACCAATATTCAAGGAAATTTTCATGGTACAATGATGCCAAGTGTTTCCAAATTTCCTAGTTTTCTGATGAAACAAAGATGTTAATAAAGGGTAGTGATTATGGACATTCGTACGCCCCCTCGGGAGGCTATCATTTCGGTGCAGAACCTCTCCAAAATTTATAAGGTAGGATCCGAACGGGTGGTCGCGCTGGACAACATTAATCTGGACATTTACACCGGACAGGTTCTGTGCATTGTGGGCACCTCCGGTTCCGGAAAGAGCACCCTGCTCAACCAGCTGGCGGGGCTGGAAAAACCAACCCACGGCAGGGTCCTTATCGGCGGCCGGAACATTTCCGCCTTTACCGAGGACCAGCTTGCCAAGTTCCGGCAGCGGTACATCGGGTTTGTCTTTCAGTCCTACAACCTGATGCCCGCCATGACGGCGCTGGAAAACGTGCAACTGCCCCTGATGTTCCGGGGGGTTCCCAAGCGGGCGCGGATCAAGGCGGCCAAGAAGGCTCTGAAGGAAGTGGGTTTGGCGGACCGCATGCACCACAAGCCCAGCCAGATGTCGGGCGGACAGCAGCAGCGGGTTGGCATCGCGCGGGCCTTTGTGGCCACCCCCAAGATTGTGTTCGCCGACGAGCCCACCGGCAACCTGGACACCCGCACCACCATTGAGGTGATGCGGATGATGGTGCGGCTGAGCCGGGAAAACAACCAGACGCTGGTGATTGTCACCCACGACCAGGAAATTGCCGCCTATGCCGACCGGATTGTCACCATACGGGACGGAGTCCTTATTGAAGACAAACCCAACCAGTCTTTGGCGGACCGCCCCGAAGACGAGCAGGCCTTGCTGGAACAGGCCCTAAGTTCCGAGCATAAGGCGGAACCTTAGGTTGGCAACCAGTTGGAACCCAACCCCTGATTAGAATTTGAGGAATACAGCCCCGAATCTGCGGGAGCAAAGGAGCAGGCAATGAAGAATCAGAAAGTTGTTGCAAGAATCGTAGCAGGGCTGCTGGCTGTGCTGATGTTCAGCGGAATTTTTCTGCAGCTGTTTAGCACCACAGCCTTTGCCGCCCAAGGCAGTGCCACCATAGATGACATGACCTACACCAACAATGCCACCGTGACCAATCTGACCTCGGGTAGAACCGTCAATGTGACCATGTCCTTTATCGACCGGCGGGATACCATCAATCACCCCCTCCAGAACTGCAAGGGGGAAGAAAAGGTTATCAACAATAAGTCGGACATCAAGTTGGGCAGCGGATTCCGAGTCGCCACCAACACCACCATGAAGGTTGCCGTCACCGACTTTGTGTCCAATGCTTCCGAAGGCTACAGCATTGCCTATGTGATGGTGTATTTGAGCAACGTGATTTACAACGGCCCGCCCAAAACCCTCTACATTAAGGATACAGTGGTGCAGTTCCCCAGCGCCCCCGACCCTTACACCATCAATGTGAGCGCCGCCATTCCGGATGTTTATTTTGGCAAAAGCAATGACAGCGGCGACACCGACGATGACGACAACGAAACCTTTACCCCCGACATTGTCATCGAAAGCGTCTTTGCAAGAGATAAAAATGGCGCCATCATACGGGAAGTCACCAAGGACACCGCCCCCTTCAGTCTGGACATCGTCTATACCGACCGGGGCTTTGGGCCGGAGCACATCGATGAGTTCACCGACGACACCCTGTTTGCCTACATCACCGACGCCGGAGAGTTTATTCCCCAGGGCAGTAATCGGGGCACTCTGAAGCGGATTGTTTCCGCCGACGGGGACCCGCCCCGCTTCCGGGTCACCTTTGAAAACTTAAAATACGGCGGCTCCTCCGCCAATTACGCCAAGCTGGACTTCCGGGTGCAGTATCTGGTCTATGGCGAGAACATTTCGGGCACCGGCTCCGCCCGGCTTTATTCCATCAAGCCGGAGGGGGACGACTCCGACGACGAAACCGCTCCCCCCACTCCTTACATCATCATCAGCCAGTATGATTTGGGGTCCGAGCAAATTGAAGCGGGAAGCACCTTTACCCTTTCCATGCAGTTTTCCAACACCAGCAGCACCCTGCCGCTGGAAAACATCATGATGGTGGTCAACCCGGTTTCCACCGAGCAGCAGCAGAGCTATCTGTCCATCGCCTCCGCCACCAACACTTACTACTACGACTCCCTGCCGGCGGGGGGAACCCTTTCCCAGAGCGTGGATATTTTGGTCAAGGCGTCGGCCACGGTGGGAAGCCAGGCGGTCAGCGTGGACTTTAAATACGAGTACCTGGTGGACAAAAAGCGGGAGTCCGGCACCACCAACACCATTATCTACGTTCCCATCACCCAAATCGACCGGTTTACCGTGGACCCCATCACCGATTATTCCCAGTACATGCAGCTGGGGGAGGAAGGGTACGTTACGGTGTCCTTTGTCAACCGGGGCAAATCCACCACCTACAACGTTTCCGGCTATCTGCTGGACAGCGAGGGCAATCAGGGACAGACCGAGCACTTTGGCAATTTGGAGGCCGGCGCCAACGGCAGTTTGGACTTTACCATTATTCCCCAAACGGTGGGGGAATATCAGGGCACCATCGTCATTCAGTACGAGGACGAAAACGGGGAGGAGAAGGAAATTCCCCTCACCTTTACGGCTTTTGTAGAGGAGCCCTGGTACCCCGGCCCCGTCGACCCCGGCATGGAGGATCCGGGGATGATGGAGCCCCAGGAGCCTTCCACCCTCTGGTGGAAGTACCTGCTGTTCGTTGTGGGAGGACTGGCCATTGCCGTGCCGATTGCCCTGTATCTTGCCAAACGTGTGATGGCTAAGGGAAGAGAGGAAATGGATGAAGATTTCTGATCTGCTGGGAACCTGCCTGCGCAACCTGACCCGACGCAAGCTGCGCACCATTCTCACCGTCATCGGTGTGGTGGTGGGCACCTGCTTTATCGTGCTGCCCATCTCTCTGGGCATCGCCATCAGCGTCAACAACCAGAAGATGCTGGAGCAATGGGGAGACTTGACCCTCATTGAGATAAACAACTACGGCAACACCGAAACGCCTCTGGACGACGCGGCCATCGACTCCATTCGGGCCATTCCGGGGGTGGAGGTTGTCACCCCCATCATGCAGATGCAGGTACAGGGTGAAGTCAAAATGTTTGCCGGGCGGAAGAACCGCTACCAATGGTACGCCTGGAATGTGGTGGGAATGAGCGCCGAAGCCCTTGAAAAGCTGGGATACACCACATCCGAGGGCCGGATGCTCACCCCCGACGATGTGGGAAGCAAAAAAATTCGGGTGATGTTTGGCGACCGCACCGCCTACGACTTTGAGGACACCAAAAAGCGTTGGCCCAACAACATGGTGGATTACTGGTCGGTGGGAGAGGGAGAGGAACTGCCCGACCCCTTCTTCGACCCGCTGGAAACCGAACTGACCTATCAGCTCAGCCCCGCCAGGGAAAACGGAAAGCCTGTCACCTTCCAGTTAGAAGTGGTGGGCATCTTCAAAGGGGATTACCGCCGGGGCTACGAGACGGTTTACGGCGCCGTCATGGACATCGAGGACCTAAAGCGCATCCAGCAGGAGTACGAAAAGGCCAACAACATCAAGAAGGATAAAACCGCCAACAAGGGGTATGAGACCGCCAAGGTCAAATGCGTCAGCATGGACCACGTGGCGGAGGTGGAGGAAGCCATTCATGCCCTGGGCTTTGTCAACACCTACTCCATGGAGCAGGAGCGCCAGAACATGCAGGAAAGCGCCCGCCAGATTCAGCTGATTCTGGGCTTTATCGGCGGCGTGGTGATGATTGCGTCGGCCGTTTCCATCATGAACACCATGTATACCGCCGTCATCGAGCGCACTAAGGAAATCGGCATCATGAAGGTGCTGGGCTGCGAGCTTTTCCACATCCGGGCCATCTTCCTCATCGAGGCGGGGCTCATCGGCTTTATCGGCGGAGTGGTCGGAGACGTCATCTCCTTCGTCGGCTCCTATATTCTCAATTTGGTGGGCAGCACGATACAGGACGGCGGCGCAATGGTGGAGGGTTATACCACCCAAATGAGCATCATTCCCCCCTGGCTGGCCGTAACGGGAATTGCCTTCGCCACCCTGGTGGGATTGGTGTCGGGTGTGTACCCGGCTCACCGGGCGGTTCAGGTCAGCGCCTTGGAGGCCATCCGCACCGAGTAATTATATAAGGACTGCTGGAGACGGCAGTCCTTTTTTCGTTGCACCATTTGGAAACAAACCCCATAAATATGGAGAAAACCCTTTACAGAACGGCGGGACTGTGTTACAATGTGACACAATCTGAACTCCTCCAAACAAACGTATTTTGAGGTGCCGCATGGTTTCGTCTGTTTCTCTGGTCAGCTTTTTCTTCCTTTTTGGCTTTACCGGCTTTGGGCAGGGTAAGGCTTGTTTGCGTTTGGCTGACGGGAGATAGATGCTTCGTATCAAAACGCTGCATGAAAAGTCCCATGGCAAACGCCATGGGACTTTTTTCAAGGGGTTTATCCCGCTAAAATTTGCTGGTGACGGTTTCTTTGATAAAACGGCGCAAGGTGCGTATTCTGTCATCGGAAAGGAGAACAGTCCATGGATTTGCAAGAACTGCGAAAAGAAATCGATAAGGTGGATACCCAGCTTACCGACCTCTTTTGCCGGCGGATGAGGCTTTGCGCCCAGATAGCGGAGTACAAAAAGGAAACCGGGCGGATGATTTTGGACCGAGCCCGGGAGCGGGAAATTCTGGCCAAAGTGGGCAGGCAGGCGGGGCCGGAGCTGGATATGTACACCCGCATGCTGTACGAAGTGATGCTGAATTTGAGCAAGGCCTACCAGAGAAGCTTTTATCACAAGGAGACGGAACTTTCCCGGAAGATTCGCAAAGCCATCGCCGCCAACCAGCTCTTTCCCCGCAGGGGCACCGTGGCCTGCCAGGGGATTGAGGGCTCCTATTCCCAAATTGCCTGCGACAAACTGTTCGCCATGCCCGACATCGTCTACTACCCGGATTTTGAGGGGGTCTTTCAGGCGGTGGAGCAGGGCGTATGCGACTTTGGCATTCTGCCCATCGAAAACAGCTCCAACGGTTCGGTCAATCGGGTGTACGATTTGATGTACCGCTATCGGTTCCACATCGTGCGCAGCATCCGCCTCCACATCGACCACAATCTTCTGGCGAAACCGGGGGTCAAGCTTTCCGACATTCGGGAGATTTACTCCCACGAACAAGCGTTGGGACAGTGCCGGGATTTCCTGGCGCAGCACCCCGAAATCAAAGTGATTCCCTGCGAAAACACCGCCGTGGCCGCCAAAATGGTGGCCGAATCGGACCGCCGGGACATCGCCGCCCTTTCTTCCCGCAACTGCGCCTGGCTGTACGGGTTGGAGGTGTTGTGCGACCGCGTGCAGAACAGCGACAACAACTACACCCGCTTTATCTGCATCGCCAAGGATTTGGCCATCTATCCGGGGGCGGATAAAATCAGCCTGATGCTGACGGTGGAGCATACCCCGGGGGCTCTCTACAACATGATTGCCAAATTTGCGGCGCTGGGACTTAATTTGACCAAGTTGGAAAGCCGCCCCATTCCGGGAAGGGACTTTGAATTCCTCTTTTACTTTGATTTGGAGGCTTCCGTCTGGTCGGAGGACGTCATCCACCTACTGGGCGAGTGTTCCACCCGGGAGCAGCTGTTTGTCTTTCTGGGTAGCTACAGCGAAGTGCGATAACCTTTTGTACCGTCAAGAAACTCCTTTAGGGTGTTTCGGGTTGCAAAGCAAAAAGCCTTTACAGGTGAAACGATAAAAAACAACCGGGCTGTGCCGACGCGGCATAGCCCGGAATTTGTTTTGCTATGGAGGTGATGGCTCTTAATCGGTGACGGTTTCGTATCCGGCGCCCAGCCAGCCGGTACCCTTTTCGGCGTTGCCCATACCGCCGGACATGGAGTAGGCGTCGTACCCCAGCAGCCGCAAAATGGCGGTGGTTTGGGAGGAAGTCTGGCCGGAGTAGCAGTACACCACAATTTTCTTATCCTTGGGCAGTTTTACCAGCTCTTCCTGCATGCCGAGGCCGTAGGGAATATGGGCGGCGGTGGGGATATGGCCCTTGGCGTAGTCTTCGGCGGAGCGGATGGACAGGATGTAGTAGTCGTCGTTCTGGTCGTCGATGATCTTCTTGACGTCTTCGGGTTTCAGGTTGAAGTTGGCAAAGGCGGTGCCGTCCTGAGCCTGCTTTTCGGTGAAGTAATCGGACAGAGCCTTCTGCACGGCCGGGTCTACGGGATAGTCGCCGTCGGGCAGGGGATTGGCTTCGGTTTCCAGATACTTTTCATAGCCCTCGGTGGCGCTGATGCCGTTGTTAAAGCCGGACTGCACGTTTTTGGCCATCTTGCCGGCCACGTTTAACAGCGCTGTCACCTGGGATGCGGTCTGGCCGGTGTAACAGTACACCATCACCGGTTTGTCGTCGGGGATTTTGTCCAGGTTATCGGAAATTTCGGTGTTGAAGAAGGAGAGGTTGACCGCGCCCTTCAGGTGGGAGGTTTTGTAGTCGTCGGGGCGGCGGATATCCAGGATGAAGATGTCCTCCCCTTTGTCCATCAGGGCGAACAAATCGGCGCTGGAAATGACGTTGCGGTCGGAGGGGAAATTTTTAAAGTAATCGTAGGCCAGTTGGTAAACCGGATCGGCTTCGGCGGCGGGTTCGGATTGGGCGGGAGCTTGGGATTCGGCAGCGCTGGAGGCCGGCTCGCTGGAGGCGGTGGCCGCAGATTTGGAATCGGGAGCAGGCTGTGACGAAGGAGCGGAGCTTTGGCTGGCGCAGCCGGTCCAAAGTCCAGCCGTCAAAGCAACCGCCAACAGCAGTAATATCGCTTTCTTCATAAGGGTTTCCTCCTGTTAGTCAATTTCTATTTCAAGCACCAAAGCGCTTGCTGACAAATTTGTCATAATGTTGACAAATTCCGGTAAAAAAGTGGATTTTCAGCCGGATGGAAGGGGTGAATCATTTTGTTAAATCCTAAGGCTGAAAATCCTGTTCCCCGTGTTAAGGGAGATGCTGCTTATGAGTTGTTGCGGTTGCCGGTGGCGACGGGCGCGCCGTCCGGCATTTCCACAGGATTTTGCCCGCTGGCCGACCACTCGAGGAAGGCGCCGTCATAGAGCTTTAGGTTGCGGTAGCCGGCGTCGTACAGCCGCAGGAAGGTGGTGGCCGCCCGCATGGAGGTGCGGCAGTACAGGATAATTTCGTTTTCGGGGCGGATGCCGCTTTCCAGGTAGTTGATGCGGGTTGCCTGGGTGTCCAGATAGGTGCCGTCCTTGTAGAAGTTGCGGGTGTAGTTGTACATCACCGCTCCCGGAATTTTGCCCTGCTCCATGTATTCTTCGTCGGAGCGGGTGTCCACCAGAATCACGTTGGGGTCGGGGTTATCCAAAAGGGCCAGCACGTCTTTCATTTCCACCAGGTATTGGTCCCGGCGGTCGTTGACCACAAACTCCTTGGGGGTAATTTGAGGTACCTGGTCGGTCATCTCCAGCCCTTCGGCCTGGATGGCGGGCAGGCCGCCGCTGACCACCTTGATGTTGTCGTGGCCGTAGACCAGCATGCTCCACCACAACCGGGCGGAATTGAGGCTTTTGCCCTCGTCGTAAATGACTACGGTGGTGTTGTTGTCAATGCCCGCGCCTCCAAGTACCTTGGCGATTTTGCCTTTGGGAGCCAGCATATTTTCTACCGGCAGGCTGACCGTAATGTCTTTGAGCTGGATGTTGACCGCGCCGGGAATATGGCTTTTGAGGTAATCCTCTTCCGTCTGCATATCCACTATCACCGTGTTTTCCTTGCCTATGTAGTTTGCCAGCTCGTCGGCGGAGATGATGATTTGATCCGACTCGGCATAGCTGACGTTCCCGCACCCGGAAAACAAAGCGGCAACGCACAGAGCCGCCAGAACCACACGGAACATTCGCTTCATGGCTGCATCCTCCTAGTTGTTTGTATGGCTGCGTACTTTTGCAGCATTCCAATATGCAATACCCACCGGGGAACAAAAGATGGTATGATAGACTGAGTTTATGATATGATGGGAATATAAAATCCGGCGCCAACCGGTTGTTTTCAAGGATAGGGGGAGACCTGTGAAACGAGAGGACAAATGGTATTTGGGGTACCTGTTACTCTATTTTGCGGCAAATCTTGCCTTTCTCTGTGATTTTCCCTTTGTCCACTCCGACGAAGCGTGGCTTTCGGGGTTGACCCGGAACATGATGGAACGCGGAAGCCTTGGGGTGACGGAGGCCTTTTTTGACCTAAAACCTCGCTATCCCCACGCCATCAAATCTCTGTTTCATCTGCTGCAGATGGTTTTTTTGAAGCTTTTTGGGTACTCGGTCTTTTCCTTCCGGTTGCTCTCTTTGCTTGGTGGAATTGCCTGCCTGTGGCTGTTTTACCGCCTGGCCCTGCGTCTGACCGGAAACCGGACGATGGGAGGGCTTTGCGGGGTTCTGCTTTCGCTGGATATCCAGTTTCTCTACGCGTCCCACTTTGCCCGGCAGGAAATTTTGATTCTGCTCTGTATGCTGGGGGTGTATGGGCTGCTGCTTTACGGCGGCAAACACCGGTGTTTGTGGGCAGCTCTGCTCACCGGGCTTTCGGTGGGTCTTCACCCCAACAGCTTTTTGGTGGCCGCTATGGGGGGAGGGGTTCTGTGCGCCAGGTGGTGGCAGGAAAAGAAGCTTAATTGGCGGGAATTTGGCGTCTACACCGGGGTGACCGGAACGTTGGCTCTGGGGTTTGTGCTGCTCAGCCTCCGCTTTGACCCGGATTTTTTCACCCACTATGCGGCCTATGGCTCGGAATTTTCGGTGGATTCGTCCCTTACCAGCAAAGCGATGGAAACGGGGCCTTACTTTCAGCGGCTGTTTTATCAGGTCAGCGGCACCTACTACACGCCCGATATCCGCTTCCAGCTGATAATGTTTTTGTCGGTGCTCCTTCTCGGTTTGGCGGTGCTGATGGCGAGCAGGGGAAGAACGCCGCTTCTTTACCCTCTGGCCGCCTGGGGCGGCATCTGGGCGGGGATGATGCTGGTGGGGCGTTACAACCAGCCTTATGTGGTGTTCTTATTCCCTTTCGGCTACCTGGGGGCGGCGTGGCTGCTCAACAACCTAAAAGGGAAGCTGCCCGTTTTGGGGATGGCCGCCCTGATAGCGGTGGTGGCTTGCTCCACCGGCTGGCAGCTCTATCCCATTCTCGCCCGGCAGCGGGGGAGTTACACCCGCTACCTGGAGGAAATCGCCAGGGTGGTTCCGCCCGACGCCAAAACCGTCGGCAATTTAAACAGCGAGTACTATTTCCAAAACGGCGCCCTGCTGGACTACCGAAACCTCGCTTACCTGAAAGACGAAGGGATGACCTTGGAGGAATACCTGGAAAAGAACGATGTGGAGTACCTGATCATCTCCGACGAGCTCTACTACCTTTACAGCATGCGTCCCGTTTGGAACGGCATTTACGGCAACCTCAGCTACTTAAAGGAGCTGGACGAGGTGCTGACCCGCTGCCAGTTGCTCCATGAGTTTACCGACAACCTCTATGGGATTCGGGTGGTTCGATTCCAGAACGGTCGGCGGGATTTTGCGGTGCGCATCTACCGCTACGGCCCTGCGGGAGAAACCTCGTAGCCTTTGGATTTGCCCGCCCCCGGAAGGGGGCGGGTATTTTTTTACTCCAATGCCTTGAGAATAGTCTCTTTGGTGATGTCGCTTCCAGCAATGCGCTGCTCCACCTTCTGGCCTTTGACGATGACGGCGCAGGGAGCGGCTTCCACTTCCAGCCGGCGGGCAATGCCCTGGGATTTGTAAACGTCCACCCGCACCACTTCCAGACGGTGGCCGTGCTCCTGCTCCAGCTGTTCAAAGAGGGGGAGCAGCTCCCGGGATTCCGGCTGCACGGCGTTCCAGATGTACACCACCTTGGGTTTGCCGCCGCAGAGAATCTGATGCTCCACAATTTCGCTTTCGGCAATGTACTTCTCGGCGGAATACCCAGCGATAGCGCCGTCCCCCACCGCGGTGGAAACCTGCTTGAGGAACTTGTCGCAGACGTCTCCCGCGGCAAAGACGCCGGGGATGTTGGTTTCCATCCGCTCGTTGACCAGCAGGTACCCCGCCCGGTTCATGTTCAGCTGCCCTTTAAAAATTTCGGTGTTGGGCAGGTAGCCGATGAACAAAAAGCAGGAATCCACAGGCACGTCGATGATTTCGCCGGTTTTGACATTGCGCAGGGCAACGCAATCGAGTCGCCCGTCGCCCTTAAACTCCTCCACCATGGTGTTCCAAATAAACTCCATTTTGGGGTTGGAAAGGGCCTGGTTTTTGGCGATTTCGTTGCAGTCCATGACGCCGGTGTCGTGCATCACCGAAACGATGACCTTTTTGGCAAACTTGGTGAGGAAGATGCCCTCTTCGATGGCGGCGTCGCCGCTGCCCACCACCATCACCGTTTTGCCGGTGTTGGCCGCAGCGTCGCAGGTGGCGCAGAAGGAAATGCCCTTGTCGTAGAGGAACGCCTCCTCGCCTTTGGCCCCGGTCAGACGGGGTTTGCCTCCCGACGCCACAATCACCACCTTGCAGTGGTAGTCGGTGCGGAAGGTTTCCACCACCTTGGTTTCTCCCTCCAGCTTTACCCCTTTGACGTCGGTGAGCTTAAAGTCGACCCCAAAGCGCTTGGCCTGTTTGTGGAACAGGTTCATCAGCTCCGTGCCGCCGATTCCTTCGGGGAAGCCGGGGTAGTTCTCAATCTCATTGGTGTAGGTGGCAAGGCCTCCCACCAGGGATTTTTCAATCAGCAGGGTTTTGAGCCGCGCCCTGCCGCAGTAAATCCCGGCGGTCAGTCCGGCTGCACCGCCACCGATGATTACAACGTCGTACTGCTCAATCTTTTTTCCTCTAGTCATCACGCAACCGCCTACATAAAGAATTTACTCAGCAGCTTGCTGCCGAAAAATGCGCCGATAAAGAGGAAGAGCGCAAACACCCAGCCCGACAGGGAAAGCGAGGCGATGGCGCTGTACAAAGCGCCGATGTTGCAGCCGTAGGCAAGGCGGGCGCCGTAGCCCATGATAAAGCCGCCCAGAATGGCCGCCACCACCTGTTTTTTGGACTTAATCTTTTTGATTTTAAACTGGGATGCCAGCAGGGTGGCGGCCAGTGCGCCGAAGATGATGCCCAGATTGCGCATGGTGCCGGGGTCGTTGAAAAAGCCTCTGTCCAGCACGGCCTGGGCTCCGGCGCTGCTGAAGTAATACCAGCGGTCCACGTTTCCTCCCACCAGCCGGTAGAGCCAGGCGCCCCAGTTAGCAAAGGTGCCGGAAACTCCCCATGGCTCGCCGGTGACGCCGAAGGTGACAACCTGAAAAATGGAGAGCAGTATGGCTCCAGTGAGGTATGTAAAGGGAGTTTTGAAGATTTTCACATAGGTCTCGTTTTTCGCCAGCTTATCAAAGAATTCCTTCACTGCGCGCATACACCTGCCTTTCCCATCCCGTGGATGGAAAGTGTTTTATTTGGTCTTTTCAATGACAACTTCCCACTCTCCGTCGTCCACTTCTTCAATTTCCACGTTGTAGCCCTGCTTGCGGGCCCATTCGGGAATGTTCTTCATAGCGCAGCTGTGGTCGATGCTGACAATCAGAACATCTCCGACAGCCAGTTCGGACATCTTCTTTTCGGTCTTCATCAGGGGAACGGGGCAAGCCTCGCCCAAGCAGTCCAGTGTAAATTCAGCCATGGTTTCATCCTCCATTTGTTATAATTGGTGCGGTTATTCTTCGTTGCCGCCCATTTTCTTTTCTTCCCAAAGTATCGCCGCTTTGTAGAGGCAGGCGATGATGAAAAGCTGCACCACAACGGCGCCTACCCATCCAAACACGTCGGGCAGAAAGACGGAAGGGCCGTGGACAATGAACTTTTCCTTCCACCATCCAAAGTGGGCGGCGCCCACCAGGGAGCCGATGACAAAAAAGAACAGGGAAAGCATTTGCATGATAAACCCTTCGCCAACCCGCATCAGGGTGCCGGACGCGCAGCCGCCTGCAATGACCATGCCAATGCCGAACAAAATGCCTCCTACGGCGGTGGCAAAGCTGATGGGGGTCACATAGCTCATCCCCGGTATGGGCAACCCCATGGAATGGTAGCCGTACTTGATGGCGGTGAACATAAGGGTGGTGATGGCAAAGGCCGTGAGAACCGCGCGGGTTACCGAAGTGCTGCCGGTAATGCAGGGGTCACGCATGGATGCCGTAAAGCAAAATCGGGATTTTTGCAGGATAAATCCAAAAATGCAGCCCATCATCCAGTAAAATCCCAACATGGGATCCCTTCGTGCCTGCACGACTCCCACCACCACCATGAACAGCACTACCAGGATTCCATATGGAATCTGATTCTTTTTTGGCTTGCGCCGGGATGAGGCCGAAGAGCGGCGAATGGAGCTTGCAGACGATACTTGACTGGTTTCGGACATGTCTTCTCACCTCCTTAAAGCGACCTAAAAAATTGTTCCAACACACGATATATATTTTGTTAAATTTCTATCACACCGCCATTATAACACACGGCCCTTTCGCCTGGAGTATGCAATCTTATTATCATATATAAGCTGAGCTTATGGTGGAAAGAAAGGAAAAAAACGGCAAATTTCCTGATTTATATTATTAAAATGCCATTTTTTTGAAATTTCCTTGGGGGAGCGGTCGTTGAAAAGGGTGGCGGTTTTATGCTAAGCTGATAACGGAACAGGCATAGGCGTAAGGTCAGCTGAACGGATGATGGAGAAGATAGCTTATGCAAATCGAGCATATACGGTTGTTTTATCTCGCCGCTTCCCTGGGGAGCATCACCAAAGCCGCTCGCGCTTCCCATATTTCCCAGCCCGCCCTCAGCCAGCAAATCCAGCGGTTGGAGGAGGAGCTGGGTTTTAAGCTGTTCGAGCGCAGCAACCGGGGCGTGGATTTAACGCCCGCCGGACAAATTGTGGAAAAATACGCCGGCAACATGGTCCGCCTTTATGATCAATTGATGGACGACCTCAACAACCTGCGGCAAAGCAACGGCGTGGTGCGGATTGCGGCCACTCCCGTTGTGGGCATTTACGGCCTGCCCTGCACGATTTATAAAGTCAAGGAAAAGTTCCCCTACCACACCTTCCGCTTGGACAGCGCGCCCTCGGTGGAAGTGGAGCGAAGGGTGCTGCAGGGGGAAAGCGATATTGGGTTTATCAACGGCCCTCCCAACTCCGGCGAGCTGGTGGCGAAGCGGGTATATTCCGACCGCCTGGTAGTGGTGGCCAGCCCTCAGTTTCCCACCAAGCCAAATCTGGATATGGAAGGGCTGAAAAACTATCCTCTCATCATGTTGTCCTCCGCCTCCAGTCTGCGCAAACAGTTGGAAAAGTACCTGGAAACCCACCATCAGTCCTTGGAACAATACAAGGTGCTGTTCCATCTGGATTCGGCGGAATCGGTGAAATCCTCGGTGCTGCGGGGCCACGGCATCGCGTTTCTGCCGTACATGTCTATAAAAAAAGAGCTGTACCAGAAACAGCTCAAGCAAATAGACGTCTCCGACTTTAACATGAGCTACGATGTTTACAGCATCTACAAACGTCAGGAAAACAAATCCGACATGCTGTACCGCATCTGTGTATACTTTTCCAAAATCGTAGCGGAAACCTTTTGCTAATTTTTTGGTTTGGGAGAGATTTTGATTTCCCAAACCCCGTTGATGACTTCCTTGCTGGCGCACTGAAGTTTCTGCTTTTTGCAGATGGCCTGGATGGACGCCATCACGCAGGAATGGTCGGTAATCAGCAAGATGGGCTGGCCGGTTTTATCTTCCTCCAACGCCTTTTGCAGCCGCATGGCGGGTATGGGACACATATCGCCCAAACAATCCAGTTCAATCATATCGCAGTCCTCCGTTATTTTGCGACTCCATTCGGTTCCCGCAACCCAATGAGCATGCTGTATCCCGAAATTCATACAGAAATACCATGAATTAAATGCATACAATTCTGCTTTACCAGATTATACCATTATTCATACCGCAATACAATGATTAAAAAAGTTAAAAGAAACTCACAATAGGGAGGTTTTTTGGTGATTCCGTTTTATATTCCCTATTGCTCCCCCCGTCAGCAGAAATATGTCAACGACGCTATGGCGCGGGGGATGCTTCAGGGAGATGGGCACTACTCTCAATTGGTTTGCCATAAATTGGGGGAATTGACGGGGATTTCCCAAATTCTCCTCACACCCTCCGCCAGCCATGCGTTGGAACTGGCTTTTTGGGATTTAAAGCCGGGGGACGAGGTAATTATGCCCGCCTACAACTTTCCTTCCGCCGCCAACGCCGTGCTGCGAGCCGGAGGAAAGCCGGTGCTGTGCGACATCGACCCAGGCACGCAGAACCTTTCCCCTTATGCGGTGGAAGCCTTGATTACCCCCCGCACCCGAGCCGTCTGCCTGACCCACTACGCGGGCGTTTCCTGCGATATGAGGGCCTTTTGGGGACTGCAGCAAGTCTACGGCTTTTTGTTGGTGGAGGATGCGGCCCAGGGGGTGGGCGCCTATTTTGAAAACGTCCCCTTAGGCGCAGTAGGGGACCGGGCTTGCTATAGCTTTCACGCCACCAAAAACATCCAGTGCGGCGAAGGGGGCGCTTATCTTCAACGGGGCAACCCCGAAGTCTTTCAGAAAGTTCTAATGTTCCGGGAAAAGGGCACCAACCGGCATCAGTTTATGGCGGGGGAAAGGGCTTTCTATTCCTGGGAATGTATGGGCTCCAGCCATCTGATGTCCGATTTGAACGCGGCCATGCTGCTGGCGCAGTTGGAGGATTTGGAGGACGTGACCCGAAAAAGACTGGAGCTTTGCGCCGCCTATCAGCAAGGCCTTGCCGCCTGTTTTGCCCGGGAGCGCCTCTATCCCATGGAAATTCCCCGGTATGCTAGAGGCAACGGGCATATCTACTACATACGCTGCCGCACGCCGGAGCAGCGCCAGATGGTTCGAAACGCTTTGGCCAGCCGCAACATTTTCTGCGCCACCCACTACGTGCCGTTGCACCTTGGCAGCATGGGCCGGCGGCTAGGCTATCAGTATGGAGATTTTCCGGTCAGCGAGCGGACGGGAGAAACCCTGCTGCGGCTGCCCCTTTACTACACCATGGCGCCTTCCCAGGTTGCCATGATTTGCGAGATCATAGAAAAGGTGATAGCATGACCCCGCCCGACCTTTCGGTAGTGGTACCGGTTTACAACGGGGCTGCCACCCTGGAAAAGCTGTACCGGGAACTCTGCGCCGCGCTGCAAACCTTAAACTTCGAGCTGATTTTTGTGGACGACGCCTCCACCGACCAAAGCCTTGCCCTGCTCCGGGAGATGGCCAAACGGGATGTTCGGGTGACGGTTCTTGCCCTGCGGCAGAACCAGGGCCAGCAGGAGGCCACCCTTTGCGGCATGTTGGTGGCAAAGGGCCGCTACCTTGCCAATTTGGACGACGATGGCCAGCATCCCCCGGAATATTTGCCACCCATGCTGCATCTGTTACAGGAGAAGAATTTGGATATTGTCTA
>JAKPGH010000010.1 GCA_029550985.1 Bacillota bacterium | reverse complement strand
ACCATTGGAAGATGACACAGCAGGGGATAGAATTTCATGGTCATGTCCATGCCGTAGGTATGCAAAAAGAGGACCTGCAACGCAAAGGTAACGGCGGTATAACACCCAACCACCAGACTGTTTTTGCGGGTGAAAGGCATTCCGGCAAAGGTGACGGTGGCCGCCATTCCAAAGACTAAGGCAAACCAATACCGCAGATAGGCGGCAATGGTTCCGAACATGATTTATTCCCCTTCCATTTGATAATCGAGGTACCGTTGCTTTGCCTCGCGGGCCTTGCCCTGCGCAATGGGAATAGAGGCAAGGGTTTGCAGGGTGATTTTGTTTGGTTGGATGGTGTCCACATACTGCATGTTGGCCAAGTAAGAGCGATGAGGTTTAATAAAGTAGCTGTATTGTTGAAGGGTGTTGCAGACGGTGGAAAAGGACTCGGTGCACTCGATCACCTTGCCGGAGCGCAGATAATACAGAACATTTCGGCCGATGACCTCCACAAACGTCAGGTTGGAGAGAAGAATTTTTTGAAGGCCTTCGCTGCTCTTTACCACCAGAACATCCTGCTTTTTTTCCGCCTGAATCTGCTCCAATACCTCGTCCAGGGTGATGAACAGTTTTTCTTTGGAGACGGGCTTGAGCACGTAGTTGATGGCCTTCACCGAATAGCTTTCCAGCGCAAACTCCGGCGAGGAGGTAAAGAAGAGAATGGGGGCGGTTTTGTCGTGGGTTCGGATTTCCTTTGCCACCTCGATGCCGGAAAAGCCCGGCATCATAATGTCCAGGCAATAGATGTCAAACCGCTTTCCCTTTTCGATGGTGGAAATCAAATCAAATCCGTTGGCAAAGATGGCGTATTCGCAGTCCAGATGCCGTATCGCCTGGTATTGACCGATGAGCTGCGCCATGTTGGACAGCTCGTCAATATTGTCGTCGCAAACCGCAATTTGTATCATACGCTGCCCCCCGTTCCCCAAAATCTAAAAATCATTCTATCACATTCACCCAACTCTGAAAATATGATTCGTGCAGAAAAAGCCGTGTTTCATGCAAAAATCCTCTTTTAACAATTTTTTTTGCTATATTGATTTGAGCACGCGAACCAAAGCCAACGGAGGTTATAAAATGAAAAAGTTTTTTATCCTGCTCACAGCTCTTGCGCTGATGCTGAGCCTGGCCGCTTGCGGTGAAAAGGCCGGGGCTCCCGCTGCATCCTCTGCGCCGGAGGCATCCGCTTCGGGCACCGCAACGGAATTTACCCCCGAGCAACAGGCCCTTGCCGAGGAATTTATGGCCATGGCGGAAGATTTTGACGCCCTTGCCGACAAGGTCAACGCTCTTCCCGAGGAACTGCGGAGCGAAGAGCTGGTCAACAACATGAACGAACTGGGCACTAACATTTTGGAGCTCAGCGAGGTGTTCTCTGACCCTGCGTCCCTCACCCCCGAGGCCATGGGCGCCCTGAAGGTGACCGTGGAAGCAACCCGTGCCCTTCTGGCCGAAGCCCATGCCAATTTAGACGAAATTGCGGCCATGGCAGCCGAATCCGCCGCGGAACCCGTTGTGGTTCCGGTGGAGATTGTCAATCTGACCGGCGTGGAGATTCACACCCTTGCCCTTTCCCCTTCCAACAGCAACGATTGGGGTGAAAACCTCTTGGACGAAGTGATTGGAAACGGCGAAACGCTGCAGGTGGAAATGCCCTTTACCGAGGACACCCTGCTTTGGGACCTTTTGGTGGAAGACGGCAGCGGCAATCAGTTGACCTTTATGGGCGTTGACTTTTCCGACGCCAGCGTCGAGGGAGCCCAGCTGGTTCTCACCGGCACCGAGGGCGGAGACTATTACGCTTCGGTCAGCTGAGCCGGTTGGAGCCTACCCCCAAAGCCTGTAGGCAAATCACAGTACAGTTTGAAAAGCCGGCAGAAACTTCTGCCGGTTTTTTCCACAGGTAGTTTCAAAGATGGCGGCGTTTTCGGAGCAACAAGGCGGCAATCGCAGTACCTCCATTTAGCTGTTGCGTCTTCCTATACATTAATAAGGATTCAACTTATATTGAGTGAGGGTGAAAACCGATAGCGGTTTTCACCCTCGTTTTGCTATTTTCAGAAACAATCCCCGAACCGGAAGTTCGGGGATTGTTGGCGTGGTTAGAGCTCGAATCCAAAGAAGTTTTTGGTGTTGTAGTAGCTGATATTTTCCACCAAAGGACGGAGCAAATCGTCGTCGTCGGGGAATTCTCCGTTTTCCACCCATGTGCCGATGAGGTTGCACAGAATGCGGCGGAAATACTCGTGGCGGGTGTAGGAAAGGAAGCTGCGGCTGTCGGTGAGCATGCCCACAAAGCCGCCCAGCAGGGAGAGGTTGGCAAGGCTGGTGAGCTGTTGCTCCATGCCCTGTTTGGTGTCGTTAAACCACCAAGCGGAGCCCTGCTGGATTTTGTTCCGGATGCCCTCCCCCTGGAAGCAGCCCAGCACGGTGCCCAACATCTCGTTGTCTCCCGGGTTGAGGGAGTAAAGGATGGTTTTGGGCAGCTCGCCGGTTTGCTCCAGCTCGTTGAGGAATCGGGTGATGGCGACGGCGTCCAGGGTGCTGCCCATGCAGTCGAATCCGGTGTCGGGGCCCAGCTTTTCGAACATCCGCCGGTTGGTGTTCCGCACCGCTCCGTAGTGCAGCTGCATGACCCAGCCCCGTTTGGCGTATTGGCGGGCGAAGAACAGCAAAATCTCCGTCTTGTATTTCAGCGCGTCGGAAGGCGTGATTTCCTTTCCGGCCAGCGCAGCCTTCAGGATGGCGTCCACTTCCTCCTCGGAGGCGGGGCAGTAAAAGGCGCTGTCCAGGCCGTGGTCGCTGGCGACACAGCCCATCTCGCCGAAGAAGTCAAGGCGCTTTTCCAGAGCCTGCTTGAGGGATGCAAAGTCGGAAATTGCAACGCCGGACACCTGAGAAAGCTGAGCGATGTAGGGCACAAAGGTGGCCTGGTCGATGTTGACGGCCTTGTCGGGGCGCCAGGCGGGAAGGACTTTGACCTCCCAGGTGGGGTCTTCCGCCAGCTGTTTGTGGTAGCGCAGGTCGTCAACAGGGTCGTCGGTGGTGCAAATCAGCTTGACGTTGGATTTGCGAATGATGCCCCGAACGCTCATGGAAGGGTCGGCCAGCTTTTGATTGCAGTGGTCCCACACTTCCTGGGCCGTTTTTTCGCTCAGGACGCCGTAGTAGTCAAAGTAGCGCTGCAGCTCCAAATGTGTCCAGTGATAGAGGGGGTTGCCAATGGCCTGGTCCAGCATTTTGGCAAAGTTCTGAAACTTTACGCGGTCGTCGGCGTCTCCGGTAATTTCTCGCTCCGGCGCACCGGAGGTGCGGATTTGGCGCCACTTGTAGTGATCCCCCAGCAGCCAGGGCTGGGCGATGTTTTCGTACCGCCGGTCCTGGGCGATTTCCGCCGGATTGATGTGGCAGTGGTAGTCAATAATCGGCATTTTCGACGCATATTTATGAAAAAGCCGTTTGGCCGTTTCGTTGGTCAGTAAAAAATCTGCGTCCATAAAATTTCTCTTCATCTGGTTTACCACCCTTTTTGAATTGATGCTTGCGTTAAAGTGCCTGTCAAAATTCCGGTTTATCCTTATTATAGCGCCAATGTAAGCGCTTTACAATAGATTTGTTTGGAGAAGCCAAAACTCATCAAATAATTGTACACGGAATTAATATATTTTTAAACAATTCATAGTAATCAAGCATGATTTACCATAAATAAAAATAATTTCTTTATATATCGAATTTTGTTGACTATTTTTTGTTATTGTCGTAAAATATAACAGTAATAAAAATAAATTACTTAAGTGACTAAAAAATTTGCATTTTAGTCGAATAATTTTAACTATTTTTCGTGGGGTACATAAATCGTAAACAATTTCAGAGCGCGCAAATGCATTTGGTTCTCCAAGCCTATGAAAGCAGTCGAGAAATACAACGAAGTTACAACATCGAAACCGGCATATAGGCTGTTCCCAAACGTGCCGAGTGCATCCAATGCGTGTGGAATGTGCTCGGCTATTCTTTTGTGAAAAAACCCGTCTTTCTTTTGCACAATGAGTTTTTGTGATACCGTTTTTTTCTCCTAAAAATGATAGACTGCCGCGGGTGGCCCCACCCTTGGATAGGAAAGTGTTTTCCTCCCTGCCTATTGTAACCACCGAGGCTTTTCGTATTGCACGAATGGCATATAAACTTTTCCCTCGATAAACGACATCCGGGATTTGACATTTTGATTAAATAACGAGGAGAGACTTTATGGCAAGGCTGTTTCGTGGGAAAAAGCTTGCGGTCGTATTTGGCGTGGAATTGCTTCCGGCCAAGAGCTGCAGGCTTTGGTATGATATTTCCGGCTAGGGAGCTGGACTTTGGAACTATCATCCAGAGATGGAGAGAACGAGATGATTGAAAACCAGGAGGAAGATGGCTGCAGCCAGGCTGTTTTCGGTATGGCGATGAGCCGTTCATTCAACCAATGAAGCTGAAGTTTAATTCATATCAGTCGGTTTATCACTTGCTGGACGACCTTCCCATGGATGAGTTGCGGCACATGCACCGGGTTGGGATTTTGGCCGGGTTGTTGACACAGGAGCTGTTAGGGATCCAAAGCGAATTGTTGCCGCAACACGTTGTGCTATTTGAAAAAGCGGCCCAGTATCACGATATCGGAAAAATATGGATTCCATCCGAAATTTTGATGAAAAGCGGCAAACTGACGGAAGAAGAAAGACAAATTGTGCAGCAGCACCCCGTCTTCGCCCAGATGCTGCTGACGGAAGCAAAGGAAGGCAATATTGTCGGCATCCCCGAGCACCTGATCCCTCTGACCATGGATTGCGCCGCGTACCACCATGAATGGTGGAACGGGGAAGGGTATCCCTATGGATTGCAGGGAAAGGATATCCCGCTGGTGGCGCGGATTACCTCCATCTGCGACGCGTACGACGCCATGACCAGCAACCGCGTCTACCGCTCCGCCAACACCCACGAATATGCCTGCATGGAACTGGAACGATACGCCGGCATTCAATTTGACCCCACTTTGGTGGAAGTGTTCTTAAAGAGCACCATCAATCAAATGGATGCCTATCGATAAACAGCCCTTTTATCTCCAAAAAGAAACAGGCTCCCGAAAAATCGGGAGCCTGTATTGTTTTTACATATGGTAGACTTCTTCGGGTTGCAGCAGGCGGACGCCGTTTCGCTGCAGCACCTCGACGGCTTTGTCGGAGTCGTCGGGCCGGAGAATCACCACCGCTTCGCCGCCCTTTCGGCTGACAAAGGCGTAGAGGTATTCGATGCCCACCCCCGCCTGGGAGAGAATGGCCACGGTGCGGGAAAATCCGCCGGGTTCGTCCACCATGGACACCGCCAGCACTTCGGTGGTCCGCACCATGACGCCGGCTTCCAACAGGGCGGCGCAGGCGACGTCGGGGTTGTTGACAATCAGCCGCAGGATGCCAAAATCGCTGGTATCCGCCAGGGAAAGGGCGCGAATGTCCACCTGCCTGGAGGCGAGAATTTGGGTGATTTCCGCAAGGCGACCGGTCCGGTTTTCGATAAAGATGGATAGCTGCTTGATTTTCATTTCATTCCCTCCCTTACAGTTTCCGGTTGTCCTGAATGCGTTTTGCCTTGCCTTCGCTTCGGGGAATGCTCTTGGGCTCCACCAGTTTGACGGTGGCCGCCAACCCCAGGGTGGAAAGCAGAGCCGAGCGAATCCTCCGCTCGATTTCTTCCAATCCCTTGACGGCGTCGGTGAACATTTCGGGGGTCATTTCCACCCGCACTTCCAGCGTGTCCAGAGCACCTTCCCGGTCCACCACCAGCAGGTAGTTGGGGGAAAGGCCCAGCTCCAGCAGCACCGACTCCACCTGAGAGGGGAAGACGTTGACGCCGCGGATAATCAGCATGTCGTCGGTGCGGCCCATGGGCTTGCTCATCTTGATGAGGGTCCGCCCGCAGGAACATTCCTTACGAGTCAAAACGGCGATGTCCCGGGTGCGGTACCGCAGCAGGGGCAACGCCTCCTTGGTGATGCAGGTGAACACCAGCTCTCCCTGGCATCCGTCGGGAAGCACCTCGCCGGTGTCGGGGTCGATGACTTCGGGGATATATTTGTCCTCGTTGATGTGCATCCCCGACTGCTCCTCGCACTCAAAGGCCACTCCCGGCCCCATCACTTCGGACAGGCCATAAATATCGTAGGCCTTGATGCCCAGCAACTCCTCGATTTTCGCCCGCATTTCGTTGGTCCAGGGCTCGGCGCCGAAGATGCCCGCCCGCAGGTTGAGGGAATCGGGGGAGACGCCCATTTCCATCATAGTTTCGCCGATATGCATGGCGTAGGAGGGAGTGCAGCAGAGAATGTTGGAGCCGAAATCCCGAAGCACGTCGATTTGGCGGCGGGTGTTGCCGCTGGAAACGGGGATGGAGGTAGCGCCCAGCTTTTCCGCCCCGTAATGAATCCCCAGTCCGCCGGTAAACAGGCCGTAGCCGTAGCTGATGTGAATGTAGTCCTCCTGGGTGCCTCCCGCCGCCACAATGGCCCGGGCGGTGTCCTCCGCCCAGTCCTCGATATCCCGCTTGGTGTAGCCCACCACCGTCATTTTGCCGGTTGTGCC
The DNA here is from genome assembly GCA_029550985.1 of Bacillota bacterium. Taxonomy (GTDB): domain Bacteria; phylum Bacillota; class Clostridia; order Oscillospirales; family Ruminococcaceae; genus WRAV01. The sequence goes on along the minus strand of JAKPGH010000010.1, from coordinate 8,980 downwards.
GCTGGAGGCGTGAATCCGCACCACCTTGTTCTTGGGAACCGCAAAGAGGCCGTAAGGATAGTGGTCCCGCAAATCCTGTTTATAAGTAAAGGGCAGCTTTACCAAATCGTCCACCGTTTTGATGTCGCCGGGCTCCAGCCCCATTTTGCGAAACTTTTCCCGATAAAAGGGGACGTTTTCGTAGCAGTGGCGCACCGTTGCCCGCAGCCTTTGCCCCTGCAGCGTCAGCATCCGCCCGCGGTCGGCGGTTTCAATTTCCGGGGAGAAATAACGACTCATTGCCATCTACCTCCAAATCCTGGTTCAAAAATTTTGGAAAAACAAAAAAGCCATGACAACAACAATAGCACCCAAAACCCCCTGAAAGAGGGATTTTGCGTGCGACTGTTCCGGCGATCCCGAAGGACCACCGGCTCCCGTACGGGAGGTTGCCACGGCACATGTCTTCGGGATCGCCTATCTAAAGAGGAAGCCAAAACGGCAGTGCCCGAACAGAGTCCTTGTCATTTTGCTTCCCCCTCCTTCCCAAAAGTCATGGCTGTTCCGATATGATGTTTGTGGTACATTATAGCTTTGGATGCAGGAAAAAGCAACCATCTGATGATATTTTGTATAACAAGCTAATAAAATGATATCTGGAACCGCTCAAAAATGGCAGAATATACACGTTCGGTTGTAGAATGATTGCGAATGGGTTCGGTTTCCTTCGACAGCCAATGGATTTTTTGCTATAATTACTACTGTCAGGTGTAAGTGTACGACCTGAATCGATTCTGTCCCTTGATGAAAGGAGATTGCCTGTGAAGCGAATCATTGGCGCAATGCTGGCACTGATTTTGTGTCTGGGAATGTCGCTGCCGGCTTTGGCGGCGGACAATTCCGCGGTGGACGCAAAAATTCAAGTGCTGGAGCAAACATATAACATAACCGTTCAATATGAAAAGGACCCCGACGGCTCCGCCTCCATTGGCACCGGAACCCTACATATTCTGCAGCATGTGTTGGAACAGATCACCCCCGACGTTGTCCGACAGGTTTCGGCTTTTGTCAAAGAAAAAACCGGGCGGAACCTGACCTATTCCTTTGTCTACAAGGATCATTATAACTTTGGCCTGCCTTCCAGCGTAGAGGCTCACGGCGTTTTTTACGAGGAACTGGGTTTAATTGAAATTTTGCTGCCCTCCTCCAGTGCCGGCACCTATTCTTCGGGGGACAACCCCTTGGCCATTGCCCATGAGTTTGGCCATGCGCTGGAGTGGGTGGTTCGCAGCCGGTATGGGAATCGGCTGATGGCGGAGTGGCAGGATTTCAACGGCGGAGCCTCTTACAGCGCCTTTGACGGGAGAGGCAGCTATGATCCCACCACCTTTGTTTCCCTTTATGCCACCAGCAGCTATTCCGAGGATTTTGCCGAGACCTTTGCCCACGCCGTGGTGCGGGATAAGGCGGGCCTGGGATTTTACAACCTGCTGGTGCAGAACGGCGTCAAAACCCCGCTGGGCAAAAAGGTGGACTATCTGATTTCCCTGCTGCCCCAGTGCCTGAACAACACCCAGGGGTTGACCGCCCAGTTGCAAAAAGTGTACACCACTCCCATTTACGTGGAGTTTCAAAATCAACGGCTGAGCGGCGCCTACCTGCAGTATATGGGCTACGCCTATCCCCGCTATGTGCTGCGGGGGATTATGAGTTCCCCCGAAATCAATGAGGAAATTGCCACCTCTCAGTGGAGCACCGAAATTGGAGGCTGGTATGTGGTTTCCACAACCGGCAACCATTACCTCGTGTTTCCGGGGGGAGTGGTTCGCCGGCAGGCGGCCTCCCTGCAGATAGCGGCGTAAATCGGCTTTTGCGAAGGACTCGGAGTTGACTCCGGGTCCTGCTTCCTTAATGGGAAATTTGGGATTGTTTGGCGCTTTTTGTCAGTTTGCACGCAAAATATATAAGTTTTCATCTTTTACCTTCCATTGTAACTTGCATCTTACGGGGAAACCGTTTATTATAAGATGGAATTGTTGGGCCGTTCGATCGGTTGCCTCGTCTTCGGCGATTCGCGGCGGGGATGGAATGGCGACAAGAGAAAGGACGGCAGGCTGACAGCAAAAAGAGGACGTTGAACAGACAGCACGTTGGCCGGCCGAATGATTTGGGAACGGAATTTTTCGACAATTCTCTGAAAGGAAGGAACGCGTTCATGTCCAAGTTGGGACAATTCCTCTGTCTGAACTGCATGGCCCCCATGGAAGGCCACAGCGCTTGCCCCGTTTGCGGATGGCAGGACGACGGGGAATACGATTTGCAATGCGCCCGCCCCGGTACCGTGCTGAACGGACGGTATTTGATGGGCCTTTCCCAGCGCAAAAACGGCGGGGGAATTCTCTACGCCGGTTACGACAACTCCCTCCAGAAAAAGGTCTGGATTTGGGAGTACTTTCCCCATGCCATTGCCCAGCGCTCCCCGGAAACGGGCAAAATCCTGCCGCTGTCGGGCTGCGGCGCCCAATACAAAGCGCTCGCCTCGGATTTTGTGGATATCTGCAACGAAATTCGCCGCCTCGGAGTCACCGAGCCGGTGGTGCCCCTGGAAACCGTTTTTTCGGAATACAACACCATCTATGCCGTTTTTCAGGGTTTGGAGTTGATGACCTTCGAGGAGTACCTGGAGCGGCACGGCGGAAAGCTTTCTCCCAAGAAGGCTTTGTCCATGCTGCTGCCCATCTGCAATGCCTTGGGTACCCTGCATTCTCACGGCCATATTCACCGAGGAGTGTCCCCCTACACCGTCTTTGTGGACCGGGAAGAAAAGCTCTATCTTTGGGAGTTTTCCCTTTCCGCCACCCGCACCGCCGGCAGCGAGCTGGAGGCACAGCTGTTTACCGGATATAGTGCCCCCGAGCAATACTCACCCAGCGGCTGGCAGGGAAGCTGGACCGATGTGTACGCCGTAGGCGCTTTGTTCTACCGCACCCTTACCGGCATTGTGCCGCCCAAGTCCACCCGCATTGACGCGGACCGTTCCCTGGCGCCTTTGTCGGAGCAACTGCCCCATCTGCCTCAGAATATATCCGACGCGGTGTCTGCCGCCATGGAGCTGGATACCCAGGAGCGGATTCAGACCATGCAGACCTTTGTGTCCCGCCTGGTGGAATCCGGTTCGGAGAGCACCGCCGTTTACGATACCAGCAAGGTGATTCACGCAGGAGCGCGGAAAAAGGAAGAACCCCCTGCGGAGGAACCGATGGAAGAAGAGCGGTCCAGCCAATCTACCGCCAAATATGTGGTGATGGGGATGCTGGTGATGCTGGTGCTGCTGGGCGGCGCCATCTGGTTCTTTGTGGCCTCCATGCTCCCCGACATCATTCATCCGGAACCGGCGGGGCCCGCTTCGGTCCGGCCGGAAAGCTCCGTCGTCCAGTCGGTGAGCGAATCCTCTTCCCAGTCGCAGTCGGCGGAGGACCGGATGCCCAACTTTTTCAACCAGCTTTACAGCGATGTGCGCAACAATCCTCAATACAAGCGCTTTAAATTCCAGGTCAAGGAAGAATACGACAACAACTATCCCCAAGGCACCATCATCGACCAGAGGCCGGTGGAAGGGGAGCCCATTTCCCCCACCGGCACCGTCGCGGTGGAAATTACCGTCAGCAAAGGCCCTCTTCGCCATATCATGCCCGATGTCGTCGGCTTCACCATGACGGAAGCCACCGAGATTCTGGGCAAACTGGAGGGAGTCAATATCGAAATTATGCAGCGGTATGACGCCTCCGCCAAGCCGGGGCAAGTGGTAAGCACCACCCCGGAGCCGGGAGTGGAGTTCGACCCCAAGCGCCAGACCGTTTACCTCTTTGTCATGCCGGACGTGAGCGTGGAGGAGGGAACCAGCCGCCGCGGGGAGGACGAAATCACCCTGGGGGATGACGAGGACCTCAATCCTTGGCTGCGGAGGAACCGCTGAACATACCAATAATCGGGAGGAAATGCTGTGTCAGGACATTCCAAATGGAACAATATCAAGCGCAAGAAAGAAAAAACCGACGCCCAAAAGGCAAAAATTTTTACCAAAATCGGCCGCGAAATCGCGGTTGCCGTGCGGGAAGGAGGGCCTGACCCCGCTTCCAACTCCAAGCTGAGGGATTTGATTGCCAAGGCCAAGGACAACAACGTGCCCAATGAAAATATCGAACGGGCCATCAAAAAGGCGGGCGCCGACAAAACCGCTTACGAGCAGATTATGTATGAGGGTTACGGCCCCGCAGGGGTGGCAGTGTTGGTGGATTGCCTGACCGACAACCGCAACCGCACCGCCGGAGACCTTCGGCATTATTTTGATAAATACGGCGGCAACCTGGGCCAGACGGGCAGCGTCGGCTTCCTGTTTGAGCGCAAGGGCGTTCTGGTGCTGGAAAACGAAGGCCTGGACGAAGACAAAGTCATGGAGGATTGCCTCGAGGCGGGAGCCCGGGATTTTGACTTTGGCGCCGATGCGGTGGAAATTTACACCGCGTGGAACGAAGTAGGAGCCGTCCGGGAGGCTTTGGAGAAGAAGGGCTATCAATTCCTGTCCGCCCAAGCGGAATATGTCCCCTCCACCTATGTCCGGCTGGATGGGGAAAACGCGGAGAAAATGGAAAAACTCCTGGATTTGCTGGAGGAGCACGACGACGTTCAGGAAGTCTGGCACAACTGGGACCAGGATTAAATTGAAACCATGGAAATAAGCGGCAAAGGAGCCATAATGAAGATACGTTTTGAACCTGCCACTCTCTGGGATGTGGAGGAGATGATTGCCCTGCACAATCAGGCCTTTGCCCGGGATTGGGAGGAGCACGGCTTCAGCACCGGCTACGGGCACACGCCGGAAACCATGGCCGGCTTGCTGCTGACCTGTCAGGCCTTGCGGATTCTGGACGGAGAAGAGGCGGTGGGATGCCTGCTCTACCGCGAAGTTGGAAAAGAGGACTATTACCTGGAAAGCCTCTGCGTTATCCCCTCCTATCAGGGCAAGGGGGTGGGCCGTCTGGCCATGGAGTACATAGCGAAGCTGCACCCAAAAGCCCGGCGATGGGCTTTGATGACCCCGGCGGATAACGAGGCAAACCAGGCGTTTTACCGCTGCCTCGGCTTTGCGGTCACCAAAACGTTGGAAGACGGCGGCAGAACCATGGTGCGGATGGAGCGGACGGCGGAAACGGTATAAAATCCTTGTCTGCCAATGTTTCCATGTCGTAGAATTTAGCTCAATATTACAAACAGGACCGTTTGCTTAAGGCAGACGGTCCTGTTTTGTAGTTTAAAATCATTTAAGCAATTAACTGAACTGTAAAGCTGAATCCCTTGCCGTCATGACTTCTTTCGACATTGTTTTACAAACAGTCTATTTATCCATCGTACTTTACAAATAGGACGGCCTTTTAGAACTGGACCACCATTTTTGACGGCACTACTGCGGAAAGCATTTTATCTGCTTGCCACCTTAACTGTTTGAAATCACCCCATGACTCCGGCAAACGGGCCGGGTTGCTCTTGACTTCTTTCAACCATGTTTTACAAACAGTAAATTTGTGTATAAGGATTACAGAAAGATAGAATTACCACTCAAAACTTTCCACCCGCTCGCCGGCCTTGACTTTTGCCAAATCGCTCAGCACCCGGTCCACATAGCTGGAGGGGGTAAGGAAGAAAGGCTCGTCGCCGGAGCGGATGTAATACCGACGAATGGGGCCGGGATAAAACTCCACCGATTGTCTCGCATTGGAACTGTCGATATAGGTGATGACAAGGGCGGGACTGCCGAGGGAGGAAGGCTGTTGGGTGTGCTCCGCCAGCCGGGCGGAAATTAACGTGACATAAAACCGCTGGAAGTTTTCGCTGTCAATGGGGGCGCCGTCGAGGGTGACGGAAATTTCCTTTGTTTCCGCAGACTCCTTGGCCTTACTGCTCTCGGAATCCCGAGCCTCCTTGTGGGTCAGTTGGAAGCGATAAATTTCCCCCGAAACCAACTCCAGCGCAATTTCCCGAAGCTGCTCGATGTCCGGCGTGTAGGCAAAGGGGTCCATCAGCTGGATGTACTGCAAATCCAGCCAGGGCAGCAAATCCGCCCGGGCGGTGTAGAGCAGAGGCACCCCTTCCCGATAGAGAAAGACCATTCCCCCCGCGTCGGGAGCGGTGACCGAGAGGAAAAATTCCCCCCAGCTGCCCGAAACCTGGGCGGTGGCATAGGGCTTGTTCAGCCCCAGAGCATCCAACTCCTGCCGGGTGGGGTTGACGGCCGCCACACTGTCGGCGTTGAGGCCCAGCAGAGTGTTGAGCATGGCAAGACCCATGCTCTCGTCCAAAGGGCGCCGCACCGGAGCGGTGAGCACATAATTCTCCCCCTGCTTGCGGATGACCACCTGCCCTTGTTCTTCCCGCACGGTGCCTCCCAGCACCACCGCGTCGAACCCCTCCGACGCGGAGCCTGGGGTGATGGTGAGGTTGAAGTAGGCCGTTTCGGGCAGAAGGTAGTTTTCCAGCGAGTAGGTGGGCACCAGATAAACGGCGGGGCTGTCCTGCCGCTTCAGGTAGATGCCCGTGTTGCCGGGAGCATTGTCCCCAATCAGCAGGGTGAAGGTGGCTTTGGTCTTGTCGGTGACCTCCACCACCGCCCGCGGCTGCGCAAGGCCATAGGGCTGGTAATCGCCGGGAGACTCCTCCAGAAGTTCCAGAGCATACAGGTTGCGGGATGCGTTGAGCACGCCGGCCACCCGGCTCTGATTGACCAGCTGGCTGTCGTAGTCGTTCATGGAGGCCCCCTCCACCAAATCCTCGTCAAAGGAAAGGGCGGAAAGGGTGTAGGAGGTTTTCTGTTCCTGTGTAATTTTGATGCTGGTGACCGCCCCCTTGGTTTGGTACACCAGAACGCTGGGCCCGGGGTCCGGGCCTTCCTGGGAAGAGGGAGCATTGTGGGAATGCACCACCACCAGGGCGGCAATTAGCCCCGCGGCCACCGCCAGCAAACCGATCAAGATCCAGAGACTTTTTTTCAGTTGCAAAGCAGGTTCTCCCTTTGTCGTACGGCGCTCCGTCGGCGGGCGCCGCAATGTTGCTGAAACCGATTATGTCGAAGCATGAAAGAGCACCGGCTACAAGTGCCTGCGGTGGAAGAAGATGCCGATTCCCGCCGCCATCACCAGCAGAGGAAGGAGCACGGTGAAGATGGCGCCCCACAGGCTCATCTGGAATTCCGACACCGGCAGGTATTCCAGGCCGATGGTCTTAGGAGCCAGGTTAATCCCCAAGTCCTGCCCCGTTAAGCGGGAGATAAGCCCCAGCAAGAATTCGCTGTTGCCCACATGGGGGTTTTGCAGGACGCTGGTGTCCATCATCAGGCTGGTGGCGGCCACCACCACATGGGAATACCGCTCCTCGTCGTCGGCGCCTATGGTTCGGGTGGAGACGGTCAGGGCGGCAAAGGGGCCGGTTTCCGCCGTTTCCGCCGACCAGTCCTTCGACTCGCTTTCCTCAATGGGGTGGATGCGGGCGGATTCGGTGAAGATTAACGGCTGGGTCACCTCGATGTTGCCCTGCTCCTCCCACAGCAAACGGATAGGCCGGGCTTCCGGCATTAAGGTGAACAGTCCGCTTCGCAGGGCGTCGGCGGCATAGAGGGCTTCGGTGTACTGGGCGATGGACCAGTAATTGCTGTTGGTCACCAGTTTGGCGGTGTCCGTTTCCCAAACCACGCCGGGCCGTACCTCTATGCCCCAGTCGGCCAAAAAGGCGTCCAGATGGGGCGTTTCCGGCTGCAGGACGTCGGCGAAGTACAGCAGGGTTTTGCCCTGTTGCCCGCCGTTGTCCAAAAAGGCGTCCAGTTTGCGGAGAGTTTCCTCCGAATAGTCCCGCATGGGGCTGCTGATTACCACTAAATCGGCGGAAGGGTCGATGTCTTCCAGCAGCAGGTTTCGCTTCACCACCTGATAGTGGTTGGCGGACAGCAACGTTTCAAGCCCCTCGGTGCCGGTTTCGCCAAACCCTTCCGCAATGACGGCGGTGACCGGGTTTTTCACGGTGAGCCCCATCAGGGCGCCGGTCATCACCTGTTCCGCCTTGGAGGAGACGATGTACTCCTCCCCCCACAGGGACTCGGTTTCAATGTTGAACAAATCGTTGATGTTGACGGTGGTGGTGCGCCCCTCGCTTTCCAGCAGGATGGTCTGGCTGTTGAGCTGGTACTGGCTGTACTTGGCCTGCAGTTGCGGGTTGCGGGCCAAATCCACGTATTCCAGGTGAATGCGGGGGGAGGCGGCGTAGCGGTGCAGCACCTCGTTGGCCTGAATGTAGTAGATGTCCCCGGCCGTCAGCTTTGCCTCGGGGGTTAGGACGTACATATTGACATCCTGGTCCAGATGCTCCAAAAACTCTTTGGTGGCATCGCTGAGTTCAAAGGCTTTGTTTTCGGTCAGGTCGGCCCGCAGCTGGAAGGTGTTGTCCAAAGCGTCCAGCAGCATCATCAACAAAACCAGAACCACAACCACCACAACGGTGATGGCGGTGGCCACGCCGCCCTGACGCAGTTTTCTGGAACTTAATTTCATCAGCTCCACCGCCTTTTTTCAAACACACGGATGGTGAGGAAAATAAAGATGGCGGTGACGCCCAAAAAGAACCCCACCCCCGAAAGGCTCAGAATGCCCAGCGCAAAGCTTTCAAACCGCTGGTAAAAGGAAAGAGCCATCACCAAATTGACCAGCGTTTCGTTGGAAAGATAGGAGCCGAGGCCGTCCACCAGAATGAGGAAAAGGGCGACGCCAAACCCGCCCACCGCCGCAATCACCTGGTTCTGGGTGAGGGAGGAGATGAACATCCCGATGGCGATGATGGCCATCCCCAGCAGCAGGGCGCCCAGAAAGGAGCCCAGCACCATAGGCCAGTGGGGGGAGGCGAGGCTGGAGATGACCAGGGCGTACACCAGGGTGATGGAAATGCCCAGCAGGTACACCAG
>JAKPGH010000310.1 GCA_029550985.1 Bacillota bacterium | reverse complement strand
CCTCGTAAAACCGATCCCGGGCCATGTGGGCGGCGGCGTTGACCCCCGACCCCCCGGCGTTGATGGTGATGTTGATCAGATGGGTGTAGCCCTTTTCCATGGCGTTCCGGTAGCAGGTAAAGTAGTCCTGCTCGGGAATGCGGCTGGTGACGGGAATTTCGCTGGCCTTGTCCAAAATATCGTAAAATTCGTCGATGGAAAAGCTTTTTCGCTCAAAATATCCTTTACCGTCCACCGCAATGGGAATGCTGAGCATTTCAATTCCCAAGGCTTCCAGATCCTCCTGAGGGATATCGCTGGCGGAATCGGTGACAATTTTAATCTTCTGCATCAAAATGAAAGGTCCTCCCCGTTTTTCGGTGTGGATTGGGCGAAAATGCAGCTCTTGGTTTTCAGTTGGGGAAATCCCTGCTGCCGCAGCGCCTCGTAAACAGCTACCGCCACGGTGTTGGAAAGGTTGAGGCTTCTGGCCCCTTCCAGCATGGGCAGCCGCACACACTGCGAATAGTGTTGGCGCAGCAGTTCCTCGGGAAGGCCTGCATCCTCTCTTCCAAACACTAGGTAACTGCCGGCGGGATAGGAAACTTCGGTGTAGGTTTTGGCCGCCTTGGTAGAAAAAAAGAAACAGGACTGCGGGTTTTCTGCCCTGAAGAAAGCATCCAGATTGTCGTGATAGCGAATATCCAACAGATACCAGTAATCCAGCCCCGCCCGCTTTAGCTTTTTATCGTCGATGGAAAATCCCAAAGGGCGCACCAGATGCAACACGGCTCCGGTGGCGGCGCAGGTGCGGGCGATATTGCCGGTGTTCTGGGGTATTTGGGGCTCCACCAGAACAATATGTAGCTTCTGCAAGCTTTTGGCCTCCAAATTCATGGAACTAACGTTTTAATCCAGATATGTGAGCGCTGCTCGGAAGTCATCCTTCTGCGCTGTTGTCGGTTACAATGAAGTACCGTTACTACTTTAGCATGCCTTAGATATCCCGTCAAGAATCAACGTTCAACAGCCCTTCCGCCGATTTTTCGACAGAAGGGCATGGGCATGATTATTGTTTGCGATTTTGCACCAAACTGGCGATGGTGATGGAAGAAAGTTCCGATTTCAACCGTTCGCTGGTGCGTTCAAAGATGTGGTGATAGGGACATTTTTTGTCGGGAACGCGATTACAGGGATGGTCGGATAAGATACACCGGTTCAAGGTCAGCGGGCCTTCGATGGTTTCCAAAATATCGTACACGGTGATTTCATCCAACGGCTTTGCAATTTCGTAGCCGCCCTGCGAGCCTTTGTAAGAGCGAACAATGCCTGCCGCCACCAGCTTGCGCAGGATTTTCAGAGAAAAGCGCAAGGTCACGCATGCTTTTTCGGCAATGGCTTTGGCTTCCATCCGAACGTCCTGGCGTGCCAAAGTATCCACAATCCGCAGTGCATAGTCTGCTTCCAAAGTTATGTGCATCAGTTTGAATCCTCTCCTCTACCGGATCCTGGATCCGGCACTGCCAGAATGGGCAACGGGGCGCTATCCAATGCCCCATTGCATAAGGTGCAGGGTAGTAACAGCATCATCTCTCAGTTTTGGTCGGGAAGTTTAAAACTGTCCTTGAGCACCACGATGCGGTTAAAGGTGTTGTCGTACTTGGTGTCCTTGCAGAAATACCCGATGCGGACAAACTGGAAGCGTTCGCCGGGCTGGGCGTCGGCCAACGCCATTTCCATCTTGCAGCCGGTGAGCTTCTGCAACGAATTGGGGTTGAGGTAATCCAAATAGTTGGTGCCCTCCGGCACATCCGCCACGTTTTCCAGCGTAAAGAGGTGGTCGTAGAGGTGCAGGTCGGCTTCGATGCAGTGGTCGGCGCTGACCCAGTGAATGGTGCCCTTGACTTTCGGGCCGCCCTCCCTGTTTCCGTTGCCGGTTTCCAGGTCGGCGGTGCAGCGCAGCTCGACCACGTTGCCGGCGTCGTCGGTGATGGCCTCGTCGCAGCGGACAATGTAGGCTCCCATCAGGCGCACTTCGCCGCCCAGCCGCAGTCTCTGGTACTTGGGCGGAGGATTGAGGGAAAAGTCCTCCTCCTCGATATACAGCTCCCGGGAGAACATCACTTCCCGGGTGCCGCTTTCGGGGTCCAGCGGGTTGTTGGGAATGGAGAAGGTCTCGGTTTTGCCCTCCGGGTAGTTGGTGATTACCATCTTAATGGGCTTGGTCACCACCATGCGGCGGGGAGCCGACTGGTTCAATTCCTCCCGGATGCAGTATTCCAGCAGGCGGATGTCCACAATGGAATAGGTCTTGGAGACACCGGCTCTGCGGACAAACTCAATGATGGAAGTGGGGGTGTAGCCCCGGCGGCGCAGGCCGCGAAGGGTCGGCATTCTGGGGTCGTCCCATCCGTCCACCCGCCCGGTCTCCACCAGTTCCCGCAGATAGCGCTTGCTCATCACCGTATAGGTGAGGTTGAGCCGCGCGAACTCAATCTGGCGGGGGGGATTTTCAAACCCGATGTTTTGAATCACCCAATCGTAGAGGGGACGGTGGTTTTCAAACTCGATAGAGCAGAGGGAGTGGGTAATTCCCTCCAGGGCATCCTGAATGGGATGGGCGTAATCGTAAAGGGGATAGATGCACCATTTGTTCCCCTGACGGTGGTGCGGAACATGAAGGATGCGGTAAAGGGCAGGGTCCCGCAGGTTCATATTGGGGGAAGCCATGTCGATTTTGGCCCGCAGGGTGCGGGAACCGTTGGGGAATTCCCCGTTCTTCATCCGCTCAAACAAATCCAGGTTTTCCTCTACGCTGCGGCTGCGGTAGGGGCTTTCCCTTCCCGGCTCGGTGAGGGTGCCCCGGTACTCCCGCATCTCTTCGGGAGACAAGTCGCAGACATAGGCCTTGCCCTCTTTAATCAGCTTGACAGCGAATTCGTAGCACTTGTCAAAGTAATCGGAGCCGTAATAAATGCCGCCAGTCGGTGCGCACCCCAGCCAGCGCAAGTCCTCCTCAATGGAGCGGACGAACTCCTCATCCTCCCGCACCGGGTTGGTGTCGTCGTACCGCAAGTTGAAGAGGCCGCCGTACTTTTGAGCGGTGGAGTAGTTGATCCAGATGGCCTTGGCGCTGCCAATATGCAGATATCCGTTGGGTTCCGGCGGAAAACGGGTGTGAATCCGCCGGGAAAAACCTGCTGCCAAATCGGCATCCACAATATCATGAATAAAGTTGGAGAGCTCTTCGCTCATGGTGTTCCCTCCTGGCATTTTTTACCTTAATTCAGTATAGTTTTACTCCAAACGAGCCTCATATACGCACGATGTTGCACAAAGAGATTTTTCTGGAACGAGCAGACGGCAATCGCATGATATCCATTCCATAAAAGGTTATCTTGGGGCAATTACCTGTCCATCCCGATTTGCCCCATGGTCCTTTTTATCTACAGACGAAATTCTGCAAAAGCGAGAGCGGTTTGTCCAAAACCGCTCCTACTGGCCATAAATGAATGCAATAACCACTTTAACGGTTATTATACCACAGCCTGTCCCATGTGGCAAGAAAATCGCGGGAATCCTTTTCATTAAAAGGCAAAAATGCATCGCGAATTTTTTAAATAAAGGCCATCAAGCCTCCGTCTTTTGCCGGAGGCTTGATGGCTTGTGGATAGTTATGGGAGCAAGGAATGGTTACTTTTGCAGGGTCAGCCAGAAGTCCTGGAAGCTCATCAGTTCGCCGTAAATGTATTCCGGGTCGAAGGGGAACACATTCAAATCGGAAAGGGAGGCATTGCCTTCCACCGGAGGTGTGTTGTTCCGCACCGAAAATCCGCCCAGGGTGTTGAAGGGCTCAAATCCTTTGCCCTGGCCGTCGGCTTCGCCGCACATCCAGCGAACCAGCAGCTTGGCGGCGTTGGGGTGGGCCGCTTCGTTGACGATGTAGAGGTTGTTCTGGGCGGGAATGCTGGTGGCGGGCCGAATGTTGACGGGGGCCAGCACCCAGCCTTCGGTTTCGTTTTTGCGCAGCTTGGAGGAAGACGCGTACCCGATGGGCGGGTCGGTCTGGCCGGGAGTTCCCACCGCTTCGCAAATTTCGTCGGAAGTGGTGGCGAAGACGGGCTTGTTGTCCATAATCCGTTTAAAGAGCTCGTGGACGGCGGTGGGGCAACCTTCGGACAAAACGATGTCCTCGCCGAATTCCCGCTTGTACTCCTCTTCAAACAGTTCGGGTCTCTGGGTGAAAGCGGTGAAAATGCTCATCATGTTCACGTTTTGCAAAGGATCGTTGAGCATGATTTTGCCCTTCCACTCGGGGCGGGTTAAGTCCCACCAGCTGTCGATGGGAGGCTCTTTATACACTTCGGCGTTGTAAAACCACTGGTTTAGTTCGATGTAAAGGGGCATTGCATACTTCAGATAGTCCTTATTCTCGATGGTGTTGACAATGTCGTCGGGGCGGTAGATGTGGAATATGCCGTTGGACACCTTTTCCATATAGATGGAGCCGTCCAGGTCTTTGACGTGAATGACGTCGGCGTTGCGGATGCCCGAATCGTACTCCCTGGTGATTTTTTCCAGAAGTTCGTTGGTGGAAAGGTCGTAGGCCTCCACGTCAATGCCGGGATACTGGGCCTCGAAGCTCTCCGCCACCTTTGGGCAACGGCTGGAGATGGAGTAGAGTACCACCTTGCCCTCGGCTTTTGCTTTTTCGTAAAGCTCCTCCACCGTTTCGGAACCGTCGTCAATCTTGTTTGCTTCGGCCCAGCTTGTGGTGGCTGCCTGGGGCGCCGATGAAGCCGGAGCGGACGATGCGCTCGAAGACGCCGCCGGCGTGGAACTGGTGGGAGCAGTGCCGGTGGTGCCGCCGCAACCTGCAACCATCAGGGCAAAACATGTCACCAGGGTCAACGCGACAATTTGCTTTGATTTCATAGCAATCCTCCTTTTCTCTTATGACATGGAGCTGGAACTCCGGGTAGCTTCCATCTCCACAGCCTCAAGGTCCAGCTCCACGGCCATTTTGATGAGTTTTCCGGTGGCTTTGTTGTAGACGGTTACCATATTTTCCAGGATGGTGGCGTAAACGGTTTGATTGGTTTGATAGTTGCGGGTTCCCACCTGTTTGACCAGCAGCCGGGTGCCTCCCATTTGAATCTGCACCAGCGTTTCGGACCCGGCGGGCTGGCTGGCGTAAACCACCGCCTCCCTGGAGTCGTGCCATGGGCTGGACCGCAGGTAAATCTGCTCCGGCCGAATGCCCAGCACGCAGTCAAACTCGCCCTGCCTTGGAAATTCGTTTTCGGTAAAGTGCTCGCTGCCAAAGGTAAAGTCGCCCACGTCGGAGGTGATGTGCAGCACGTTGTCCTCCAGCCTGCCTTTGGCGCTGACAAAGTTGATGGATGGGTTGCCGATGAATTCCGCCACCCGCAAATCGGCAGGGTTCTGGTAGACGTTGAGGGGGGTGTCCACCTGCGCCAGCTGCCCCTCAAAGAAGATGGCCACCCTGGTGGACATGGTAAGGGCTTCAATCTGGTCGTGGGTGACGTAAATCACCGTGGTGCCCAGCTCCTGATGGAGCCGTTTGAGCTCGGAGCGCATGTCGATGCGCAGTTTGGCGTCCAGGTTGGAAAGGGGCTCATCCAGCAGCAGCACCCTGGGCTCGGTGACAATGGCTCTGGCAATGGCCACCCGCTGCTGTTGCCCGCCGGAAAGCTCGGAAGGGTAACGGTCCTGATATTCCAAAATCTGCATCCGCCGCAGCGCGTTTTCCACCCGCGTCTTGATTTCTTCTTTGGGCACCTTTTTGATGGAAAGGCCAAAGGCGACGTTTTGGAACACCGTCATGTGAGGCCACAGGGCGTAGCTTTGGAACACCAGATTCAGCATCCGCTTGGAAGGTGGTGCAAAGTACAGCTCCTTGGCGTTGACCATCAGTTCCCCGTCCATGTATAGCTTGCCGTTTTGGGGTTTTTCCAAACCCGAAATGACACGCAAGGTGGTGGTCTTTCCGCAGCCGGAGGGCCCCAGCAGGGTCATAAATTCCCCATCCTCGATGGTAAGGTTGAGGTTTTTTAGCACATGGTTGTTGCCATAGTATTTATCAATGTTCTGCAGTACGATGGTGCTCATGGTTTAACCCCCCATGCTTTTGGAAATGTCGGCGTTGCCGAAGGTATTGGTCAGCCAGTAGACGATGAGGACTATCAGGAATATAATCACCGCCACCACGTTGGAATAAGGCGGCATGTTGGCGTTGGAGTAGGAAAACGCCATGTAGGGCAGGGTGGTCATGCTGGGAGTGACCAGCACCATGATCAGGTCCAGCTCCTTCATAATGGAGATGAAAATCAGCATAAAGCCGGAGAGAAAGCCCGCCTTGGAAAGGGGCAGCACAATTCTGGCAAACCGCTTGAAGAAGCCAGCTCCCTCAATGGAGCCCGCCTCCTCCAGCTCAATGCCAATCTGCATCATGTTGGCGGTGCCGGCCCGGGAAGAAAAGGGCAGGTGCTTGACCACGCTGACCAGCACCAGCAAGGCAAAGGTGCCGTACAGGCTGGGGATGACGCCTCCCAGGGAAGGAGTGGAGAACATGGAAAGGTAAATGGCGCCAAAGGCGATGGAGGGAATTAGATAAGGGATAAAGACCAGCTGCTCCACCAGTTTGCCGGTCAGTCGACCCCGGCTGCGGGAGTTTATGTAACCAATCAGCTGTCCAAAGAAGGTGCCAAACACCGAAGTGATGACCACCAGCTTCATGGTGTTCCAGGTGTTTTTCCAGAAGCGGGAATTGACCAGCACCCCTGGCTCTCCCTCGTAGATGTCGGGGTTCCCGGAACCGGCCCAGTAGTAGAAGGAGAAGTTATCCAAACTGTACACGCCCGGCTTGAGCATAAAGGTGTCGACCACCAGGATGAGCAGGGGGCCAATCACCGCGATGCCCACAAACAGCACCAGCAGGAAAACGATGAGGGGTTTCCACTTGCCAAGGCCGATGAGGGTGGAGCGCCCGCCTTTGCCGCCGATGGTGGCGTAACTGCGCCGCGAACCGATGGCCTTTTGGTTTAAGTAGATGTTGAGGGAGGAAATGAGGATGAGAATTAAGGCGATGGCGTAGCCGGTGGTGGTCTGCTGCTGTTTGACCGTCGCGTACAGGCTGGTGGAGATGGTCATAAAGTTGGCCTTCATGCCCAAAAAGGCGGGGACACCGAAGGTTCCCATGGATTTGGAAAAGGTGAGGATAAAGGCGGAGAGAATGGCGGGCAGCACCAGGGGCAGAGTAATGCGCCGCAGGATTTGGATTTTGCCCGCCCCTGTAATTTCACCCATTTCCTCCAGTTCGCTGTTGATGGAGCCCAGCGCCGCCGACACCAGCAGGTAAGCGTAGGCGTAGTAGTGCAGGGTCAACACCAG
>JAKPGH010000296.1 GCA_029550985.1 Bacillota bacterium | reverse complement strand
TCAGGAGCCCCAGGGGCTGCCTTACGCCTCCAAAAACGACGGGGTGATGCACGCCTGCGGCCATGACGGCCACGCCGCCATTCAGTTGGGCACCGTCAAGGTGCTACTGCAAAACCGGGACAAGCTGCGCGGAGAAGTGCGCTTCCTCTTCCAGCACGCCGAGGAAGTCCCGCCCGGCGGCGCCATCGAAATGCTGCGGGCCGGCGTGATGGAGGGCGTGGACTAGGTGTACGGCCTGCACCTCACCACCACCCTGGAGACCGGGCGCTTCGGCATCTGCAAAGGGGTCCTCACCTCCAACACCGACGGCTTTAGCATTGTGGTGCAGGGCAAGGGAGGCCATTCGGCCATGCCTCAGCTCTGCGTCGACCCGGTGCCCATCGGCGGGCAGATTATCGGCGCCCTGCAAACGGTGGTGTCCCGCCGGTTGGCCCCCGACCAAACCGTAGCCCTTTCCATCTGCAAGGTGCGGGCCGGCAGCGCCTACAACATCATCCCCAACACCTTTGAAATGGAAGGTTCGGTTCGCACCTTCTCCCGTCAAACCCGGGAGCAGGTGAAAACCCTCATCGGCGAAATTGCCTGCGGCATTGCCGCCGCCAACGGCGCCACCGCGGACTACCGCTACGACCAAGGCTACGACGCCGTGGACAATGACCCGGAACTGACCGACATCGCCACCAAAGTCATTGCCGAAACTTTTGGACCCGACGCTCCCACCCCCATGAACCCGGTGATGCCGGGAGAGGACTTTGGCTATTTTTCCAGCTGCTGCCGCGGCTTCTTCCTGGAGCTGGGCGCCGCCAACGCCGCCAAAGGCCTCACCGTCGCCCACCACAACCCCGCCTTTGCCTTTGACGAGGACGCACTGGCTTTGGGAGTGGAGTACAACGTCAGCTTGCTGCTGAATAGAATGAGGTAAGCCTATGTCTTGCGTAACCCTTTCACTGCGGGCCTCCAGCCGGGGCGGCGTCCGCACCGAAATTCAAGGCAAAAACCACAGCTGGGTCATCGACGAGCCCAAAGCCTTTGGCGGCGAGGACACCGCTCCCAGCCCGGTGGAGATGCTGCTGGGCTCCTTGGCCGGATGCCTTTCCGCCGCGGGGTACCTCATCGCCCGGGAGATGGGCATTTGCCTGAAGGCTCTGGACATCTCCATTGACGGGGACATCAACTCCCAAGTGTTTTTGGGAAAAGGAGACGGAGGCAGGGCAGGATTTCGCCAGATTCGCGTTTCCCTGACCGCCGACGCCGATTGGACCCCTTCCCAGCGGGAAGGGTGGCTGCGGCAGGTGAAAAGCCGCTGCCCGGTGATTGACAACCTCGCTTTCCCCACCGGCGTGGAAATCGACTTTGCTTAACCGGAGGCTTGTCATGTACCGCAATATTTTGGAATCTCACGCCCACTACGACGAGAAATGCTATGCTCCCCGCCTTGAGCAGGTGTTGGAGGAGCAGCGGCAAAAGGGTGTGTGCTGTATCATCAACTGCGGCTCTGATGTGGCTTCCTCCCACCGCTCGGTGGAGCTTGCCCGCCGCTTTGACATGGTGTTTGCCGCCGTGGGAGTCTTCCCATTGGCGGTGGAGCATCTGCCCGCCAATTGGCTGGAGGAGATTCGAGCCCTTTCCTTGGAAGAAAAAGTGGTTGCCATCGGGGAAATTGGCCTGGACTACCACGCGGGAACTCAGCTGCGGCAACAGCAGATTGCCGTCTTTGAAGCCCAGCTGGAGCTTGCCAAAGAGCGGAATCTGCCTATCCAGATTCATGACCGGGATGCCGACGCCGACACCATTGCCCTGGTGGAAAAGCACCGGCCTCGGGGAATGGTTCACCGCTTTGCGTCCTCCCCTCAGGCGGGGCAGGCGTTTCTGGAGCTGGGGATGCATTTGGGCATCGGGCCCAACATCACCTATCCGGAATTTGCCCATGTGCTGGAGACGGTTCGCGCCATGCCGCTGGAACGGCTGGTGCTGGAAACCGATTCTCCCTTTTTGCCGCCGGCGCGCCTGGCGGGGCAGATTTCCACTTCGGATATGATTGGAGAGGTGGCGGAAACCATCGCCAAAGTGCGGGGGGACTGCACCCCCCAGGAGGTACTGGATCTTGCCTGCGCAAACGCCAAAAGGCTGTTTGCCATCTCATAATAATAAAAAGGGCGGGACGTTTCGTCCCGCCCTTTTTGTTTTATACCGCTAACGGTCCAGTGGTTTCACGTGAACGATAACTATGCAAGCTTGTATCCTTGACGTATCTGTAAGCACAATGGTTTTACTCGCATATGCCAATCCCTTTGTCGAGAGAAGTTGCTTCATCCCGTCATGGCGGCGGTTGGCGACTTGGTGGCAAGCTCCTCGTATTTGCGTGTGGTTTCTTTGTCCGGTTCGACAATCAACACACCCTGTGCTCCGTCCACAATGGCGGGTGCTCCGTCGGAAATTTGGGTAAAATCCAGGTCGGCGCCCACCAGCGCGGGGATTTTCATGATGCGGGCCAGAATGGCTGTGTGGGAGTGAACCGAGCCTTGAGCGGTCACCACGGCCAGCACCTTGTCTTTGTCCAGCAGGGCGGCTTCTGTGGGGCTTAGGTCCTGAGCCACCACAATGGAAGGCTGGGACAAAGCGTACCGGTAATCGTTCCATGCGCCGTTTAACGCATCTATCATCAGGGATGCCAGATTTCGAAAGTCTGATGCTCGCTCCCGCATATAGGCGCTTTCCATGTTGCCGAAAAGCCTGGCGAAATACTCCCCCGAAGCAAAGATGGCGTGCTCGCAGGTTGCCCGCTGATCTTCCAGCAGGCGGTGGATGTGCTTTATGTATTCGGGGTCATCCAGCAGCATGCTCTGCATTTCAAAGATGGCGGCGCCGGTTTTGCCAAGATGCTCCGCCGTCTTGTCATAAAGCTCCCGCAGCTTTGCCTGAGTTTGGGATTTGGCACGCTCAAACCGCCGCTTTTCCTCTTGCGGGTCCTGGGCGTATATGTTCTCCACCTTCGGAGCATTCTTTTGCAATACCTTGATGTTGCCCATCGCAATGCCGCCGCACACCGGTTTGCCCCAATATGTTTTCATCGCAAACAGCCTCACTATGTGTTCCGTGCTCTGGTATCCAATTTGCAAGAAAGGTTGCCACAGAAGCTTTTGCTTATGTGCAACCTTTGTGTTCCTCAACCGGAATATGAAAATTAAAATAATTTAACAAATTAAATCGGTTAAATTACATATAAATTGTGCAATCATTATAACACACGTCGGTTGGCAAATCAAGATGGAAGCGCCCTTTACATTTTTTCCTCTAGGCTTTTTGGGGAAATCCAATAATTATCCAACAATATTGGTAAAATATCTTGCCGAATGGATTCGTGCCATGTATAATGAAAGGCACAATAATTGCGCTGCATCTTGCATTCGGTGAGAGCGGCAGCAAGGAGGAACGAATATGAGTAAAAACGTCATCTCAACTGGCAAGATGGCACGTTTGGCCGTACTTGTCGCAATCCTGCTGATTCTGGCCTTTACGCCCCTCGGGTACTTAAAGATTGGGCTGGTAGCCATTTCCTTTCTGATGATACCGGTGGCCATTGGGGCTGTTACCGTGGGTCCGGACGGCGGCGCCCTGTTGGGAGCAGTCTTTGGTCTGACCAGCTTTGCCCAATGCTTTGGCACCGACGCCTTTGGCGTGGCGCTGTTGGCCATTCAGCCGCTATTTACCTTTATCCTGTGTATGGTGCCCCGCATTTTGGCGGGATGGCTGCCGGGGCTGCTGTTTCGAACGCTTTCGGCTAAAATCTCCAAAACGACCGCCGCGTTCGTTGCCGGGCTTTCGGCCGCCGCCCTCAACACCATTTTGTTTGTCACCTTTTTGCTGGTGTTGTTTGGCCAGACCGACATCGTGCGCTCCCTGGGAAACAGCACGCTGGCCATCATCGGGGTTTTGGTCACCAGCAACGCGCTGATTGAGGCGCTTGCCTGCACCGTCGTCACCGGAGCCGTCAGCCGAGCGCTGTTTTCCCTAAAGCGGTAACTTGGAAAATAATAAGGAGTCAGCATCATGATTCTCGCCATTGATGTAGGAAATACCCATATTGTCATCGGCTGCCTGGAAGGTGGGAAGGTTACCCACATCTTTCGAATGGTGACCGACTTAAAAAAGACAGAAAATGAATATGCCGTCGGCATCAAAAATATTCTGGATTTTGAGGGAATTCGCTGCGACAAGTTTGAAGGCGCCGTCCTCTCCTCGGTGGTGCCGCCCCTGTCCAGCGCCATCAAATCCGCCATGAAAAAGGTGACCGGCCTCAACCCGGTGGTGGTGGAAGCCGGCATCAAAACCGGCATGAATATCCGCCTGGACGACCCGGCGCAGCTGGGTGCGGACCTTGTGGCCGCCGCCGTGGGAGCCATGGCATCCTATCCGCTGCCGCTGATTATTTTTGATATGGGCACCGCCACCACCATCTCCGCCATCGATGCCAACGCCACCTTTATCGGCGGCTGCATCTATCCCGGCACCGAGCTTTCCATGCACGCGTTGGCCAGCGGCACCTCCCAGCTTCCCAAAGTGCCCATCGAGGCGCCCCCGCGCTGCATCGGTACCAATACCATCGATTGCATGAAGAGCGGCGCCATCTTTGGAACCGCAGCCATG
>JAKPGH010000275.1 GCA_029550985.1 Bacillota bacterium | reverse complement strand
TGAAGTCCCGCCAAAATCTGA
Source organism: Bacillota bacterium (assembly GCA_029550985.1). Classification (GTDB taxonomy): domain Bacteria; phylum Bacillota; class Clostridia; order Oscillospirales; family Ruminococcaceae; genus WRAV01. Next base: position 2,423 of record JAKPGH010000275.1, on the reverse strand, counting down.
ACCAGAATGGGAAACAGAATCATTCCCATTACCCCCATCAATTTAAAACCAGCATAAATTGCCGAAAGGGTAACCAATGGATGCAAGCCGAGCTGGTTGCCCACAATGCGGGGTTCGATGATGTTGCGCACCACCAAAACAATGGCATAGAGAATGGCAAGACCCACCGCCAACGGGATCTGCCCATTGATGAGAGCAATGGCAATCCACGGAACCATAATACCGCCGGTTCCCAGTACCGGCAAGGCGTCAAAAATGGCGATGCCCAAAGCAATGAGAATGGAGTTTTCCACCCGCAACACCGTCAGGCCGATGGCGAGCTCGATAAAGGTCACGCTCATCAGCTTGATGTAAGCAACAATGTAATTGCCCACCGTTTTTAGGGTGTCGTTTTTAATCAGGAAAATCAGTTGCCGGTGCTCCTCCGGAATCTGACGGGCAATAAAACCGGTCACCTGCGCATAGTTCATGCTGATAATCAAAGAGGACATGATGGTAAAAAAGAACGCCAGCATAAAAGCGGGAATTTTTGTGGTAAGGGTGCCTAATTTGGCAATAGCGGAGGAAGAGAAGGAAAAAAGAATGTTTTGCACATTCTGCAGCGTGGCGTTTACCAGTTCGCTGGAACTTCCCGCCGTGCCGGGCATAAGGGGTTCCAGAATCTTTGCAAAGAAATTGCTGATGGAAAGGATGGCAGGCTGAAAGTTGGCCGTGTAAAAGGTAGGAATGTCGGACAAGACATTCTGAACAGTCCCCACCAACTTGGCCCCTCCCAGGACAAGAAGGGCGGCGATGAGCGCGTAGGCCAACAGCAGCACCACGCATCCGGTAAATTTGGGCCCTGCTTTGGTGTGCTTAACAATAAACTGAACGATGGGCTTAAAAATCATGGCAATGACATAGCCGATGATAATGGGCAGCAACCACGGTACCAGATACTTGAAAGCCAGAACAACCAGCGCTACCACCAGCGCAATGTATGCCGTATTAATGATAAAGGATTTTCGTCTTTCGGTTCTAGCGTCCATAGTGAACCTCCTTTGCAAAGAAATGCATGTCCAGCTACAGCCTGTCTGTCCAAGCAAAACAGTCCTGTTCTGGCACATCAAAGCATCTGATTACATCCTTCGTTCATTCTTTATCGTTGGGAAAATGGGCAAAGTTTCGGAAGTTTATACAAACCAAGCGAAGAAGTTGAACCTTCCACCCTACTTTTTATTGATTCACCTGGTTATGACGGTACCAAAGAAGGTTTGCTTCCTTCAACAGTATCTCTCTCTGGTTGAGCTCCGGCTGTTCCAACACCAGCTCCAACAGAGAACGGAGTATCTGCCCCACCATAGGACCAGGTGGCACTCCCATCTCCAACAGTTCCTTTCCCCCCACCGCCAAATCTTCCACCCGCAAAGGGTTTGCGGCAGCCAATACCTCATTCAGCAGCTTTGCAACTGCGTCGCACTGCTCCGTCTCATGAACTTGGTTGGTTGCTAAGCTGTTTGCCCGCTTGAAAGCAATCCAATCCTGCGCCACATCCGCCCCCCACTCGGCACAGAGGCGGCGCAGAGCTGCCTTGTGGACGGGCAACGGGACCATATGCTGCCGGACCAACATTTCCACCCTTTTTACCACGCTGTTGGGATACCGCAGGCGCTTGAGAATCGTTTCGGCGCGAGCAGCGCTGACGGCGGCATGGTCATCACAACCACCACTTCCCTTTTGATACAGCGTTTGAGGCTTTGCAATATCGTGAAGCAAGAGAGCCAAACGAATTTCGAGGCGGGGCGGGGCGGCTGCGATTGCCGCAAAGAGACGCCGATCCAATTGTAACTCCATACAGGGAGAAAACTCCGGAATAATGACTTCTATAATTCGGTGGTCTGCAGCGAGGCACAAGGCATGAAATACATCTTCCCCCAACAGCAGCTTGTTGAGTTCCGCGGCAGTCCGCTCGACGGACACCTTTTCGAGTAACGGGGCCAGCTCGGCGGCGGCAGCAAGGGTATCCGACTCCGGCTGAAAGGAAAGTTGAGAAGCAAAGCGCAAAAGGCGCAAAATTCGCAAAGCATCTTCATCGAAACGTTGCCTGGGATTGCCCACACAGCGCAAAATGCCGGCTTTTAAATCGTCCGCACCGCCGAAAGGGTCGGTCAACCCTTCCTGCGGAGCGTAAGCCATAGCATTGACGGTAAAGTCCCGGCGGGCCAAATCCTCCTGCAAGCTGCCGGTAAACTCCACCGTTTGGGGATGCCGATGGTCGAGATATTCACCGTCACGGCGCAGGGTGGTGATTTCAACGGGCTTTTCGTCCATCATCACAGTGACGGTGCCGTGGCCAATGCCGGTGGGCAACACTTTGTAATGGGAAAACGCGGCGATAACCTGCTCGGGCAGCGCCGAGGTGCAGATATCCCAGTCGGAAGGCT
>JAKPGH010000255.1 GCA_029550985.1 Bacillota bacterium | reverse complement strand
GCTGGAGGACATCAACCGCAGGGACTACAACGACTCCCATCGGGAGATTGCCCCTCTGCGCCCGGCGGAGGACGCCATCCTGCTGGACACCACCGGCAATACCCTGGAGCAGAGCCTGGATTTGGTGGAGCGGACCATACGGGAGCGGCTGCAATCCAAATCAAAATAATACGAATTCACATTGCCGGGCCGCAAGGTCGGGAAAATCGCTCCCGCCGGACACTTGGGCGGGTGCGGAACCTTGGACCTTTGCCGAAAAGACCCGGGATGGAAGGAAGATTACCCTTGCCGAATCTCTATTCCTTTGGAAAAGTAGTGACTTATCCTGTGGTGCGGGGGCTGTTTTCCATCCGCTACGAAGGGTTGGAAAACATCCCGAAGCAGGGCGGGTTTATCCTGGCCTGCAACCACCGCTCCAACTTCGACCCCGTATTGATCGCCCACAAAGTTCCCCATCAAATCCACTATCTGGCCAAGGACGAGTTGGTGCGCATAGCGGTGGTGGGCTCCATCATCCGCCATTTGGGGGTGGTTCCCATCAAGCGGGGCACCGGCGACAAACAGGCTTTGGAGGCCGCCGTTGCCGTCCTTCGGCAGGGAGGGGTGCTGGGCATCTTCCCGGAAGGGCACCGTTCCCCCGACGGAACGCCGCTGCGCCCCCATTCGGGTGTGGCCCTCATCGCGGGGCAAACCGGCGCGGATGTGCTGCCATGCGCCGTCTCTTACGGTCCCAAGCTGGGATTCCGCATTCCCATCACCATCCGGTATGGAAAGCTGATTCCCAATGAGGAGCTGGGAGTGGATATTTCCTCCCCCTCCACCTTAAAGGCGGCCACCCGCAGAATTATGGAGGACATTGTGGCTATGTTGGATTATAAAGGCCCCGCGGCCTTGCCGGAAAAAAGCACATGAAAGTGATCACAGCCAAAACCGCCGGCTTTTGCATGGGGGTGGCCCGGGCGGTGCGACTGGTGGAGGAGGCGTTGGAGCGGGGCGAAAAGCTCCACACACTGGGGCCTCTCATCCACAACCCCCAAATGACGGCCCGGCTGGAAGAACGGGGCGTTATTCCCATCGAGGATATTTCCCAGGCGTTGCCCGGCTATCGGGTGGTGCTCCGCTCCCACGGGGTGCCGAGAGCCCTTTACGAGGAGCTGGACGCCAGAGGAATCCCCTGGCTGGACGCCACCTGCCCGTATGTGAAGAAGATTCAGGACATTGTCCGCACGGCGGGGGAGGAGGGTAAAATCTCCATTCTGGTGGGGAATCCGGACCATCCCGAAGTGCAGGGAATCTGCGGTCACTGCCCCGGGGACATCCATGTGGTCCGAAACGCGGAAGAATTGGAGCAGTTTTTGCAGGGGCAACAAACTTCTGTTAAAAAAGACTATATTTTGGCCGCTCAAACCACTTTGAAACTGTTGGAGTGGCAAAAATGTATAGAAACCACAAAAAAACTGTGTACAAACGCCGCGGTATTTGGTACAATATGTAATGCTACCGCTTTGCGTCAAAACGAAATTTTGGAATTATCAAAGCAAGTGGACGCAGTGGTTGTGGTAGGTGGACGCGGAAGCTCCAATACACGGGCTTTGTGGCAAATTGCATCCCAACACTGTCCGGCGTACTTGGTGGAGACTGCCAAAGAACTGCGCGCCGAAGACTTTGCGGGATTTCAGTCCGTAGCCATTACAGCCGGAGCTTCGACACCCGCGTTTATTATTAAGGAGGTACAAGAAACCATGAGTGAAGTAGCCAATGTGCAGGACGAAATGAGCTTTGAGGAAATGCTTGAGCAGTCATTTAAGACAATATATACAAAGGAGAAGGTCACCGGTATTGTCACCAGCGTTTCCCCCAACGAGATCGCCGTGGACATTGGTACCAAACAAGCTGGTTATGTACCTCTCCACGAGTTCACCGAAGATCCCAACGCCAAGCTGGAAGACCTGGTAAAAGTGGGAGACAAACTCGAGCTGCTCGTTCTGCGTGTCAATGATATGGAAGGAACCGCCATGCTTTCCAAGAAACGGCTGGACGCCGTCGCCGGCTACTCCAAGGTAATGGAAGCCGAAAAGACCGGCGAAGTGCTGGAAGGCACCGTGGTGGACGTGGTCAAGGGCGGCGTCATCGTCCTGAGCCACGGCGTGCGGGTCTTTGTTCCCGCCAGCCAGGCCACCCTTTCCCGTGGCGAAGCTTTGGAGCCCCTGCTCAAGACCAAGGTTCAGTTCAAAATTCTGGAAACCAACGAACGCCGCCGCCGTGCCGTCGGTTCCATCCGCGCCGTTCTCAAAGAGCAGCGCAAGGCCGCGGAAGAAAAGTTCTGGCAGGAAGTGGAAGTTGGCAAGGAGTACACCGGAACCGTCAAGTCTCTGACCAGCTACGGCGCCTTTGTGGATTTGGGCGGAGTGGACGGCATGGTTCACATTTCCGAGCTGAGCTGGAACCGCATCAAGGATCCTTCCGAAGTGGTGAAGGTCGGCGACAAGGTGAAAGTATTTGTCAAGGACATTGACAGAGAAAATAAAAAGATTTCCCTGGGCTACAAGAAAGATGAGGACAACCCCTGGACCATCCTGAGCAAGCAGTACAAGGTGGGAGATGTGGTCACCGTCAAAATTGTGTCCATGACCACCTTCGGCGCCTTTGCCCAGGTGATTCCCGGCGTGGACGGGCTGATCCACATCAGCCAGATTTCCACCACCCGCATCGGCAAGCCTTCCGACGTGTTGTCCGTCGGTCAGGAAGTCCAGGCTAAGATTACCGACATCGACTTGGAGAAGAAGAGGGTTTCCTTGAGCATCCGGGCCCTTCTGGAGGAGGCTCGCGCTAAGGAAGAGGCTGCTGCGCAGGAGGAAGCTCCTCAGGTATTGGAGTTTGGTCCTCCCCAGGAATAAGCCCGCGGAAGTTTTCCATCTGCAAAAAAGCATCGAATATTGTATGACACCAGCTTTTGGTTTGATGTTATGGTAGTGGAAAAATATTCTGTCTTTTTTGTCGGTTGGTAAACCACTCTCATCAACAGAAAATCAGGGCCAAAGTAAGGTGAGCCAGGGGCGCGCTTTGCTTTGGCCTTTCCCATATTTCGCTTATATTGGATGATCCATCGGCATTGCAGGCGTCTTTCCACCACAGTGCGGCAGTTGATTCCCAGGCAAGAATTCGTCTGAATCCATTGTATTGTTGCCGCTCGCCAAAAGGCGGGAGGCGAATTGATATATCTTGGAAATACCATGCATCACCGAGGGAAAAGGAGGAATAGCAAAGATGATCAAACAGTACAAAAGCGGTCACTACATAGTAGGCGGCAAACCGGTACCGGCCGGGCAGGCGGTTGGGGTGGAAGCTCCCGCGGCAGCCCGGGAAAAAACCATTGCTTATCGCATTCTAAGAGCGCACGACCAAAGCAAAGACCCCAATAAAATGCGCATCACCTTCGACGCCCTCATCTCTCACGACATTACTTACGTGGGCGTCATCCAAACGGCCCGCGCATCCGGCTTAAAGGAGTTCCCCATCCCTTACGCTTTGACCAACTGCCACAACTCCCTGTGCGCCGTTGGAGGTACCATCAATCAGGACGACCATGCCTTCGGCCTTTCCGCTGCCAAAAAGTACGGCGGCATCTATGTACCCGCCAACCAGGCGGTGATTCACCAGTACGCCCGGGAATGCCTGGCCACCTGCGGCGGCATG
>JAKPGH010000250.1 GCA_029550985.1 Bacillota bacterium | reverse complement strand
CCAACACATCACCATCTATTCGGCGCCCGACCTTTACCGGGAAATTGAGTACGTGGCCGCATGCATCGACACCCTGGTGCGGGAGGAGGGCTACCGCTACAAAGACATCGCCGTGGTGGCACGGGAGACGCCGCCCTATCTGCGGGCGCTGGAGCGCATTTTTTTGCGCCGGAACATCCCCTATTTTGTGGACGCCACCCGGGACGTGGAGACCATGCCCTTAGCGGGCGGGCTGGTCCAGGCGTTGGAGGCGGTGCGCAGCAATTTTGACAGTGCCGCCGTTCTCTGCTGGGCAAAATCCCCCCTGATGGGGCTGGACCCCCGGGCGGTGGCCCGGCTGGAAAACTACAGCTACCTGTGGAGCGTCAGGGGCAAGCTGTGGGCCGGGGAGTTCCGCAACAATCCCCGGGGCATGGCCGGCCCTCTCACCGACGAGGACTTGCGGGAGCTTGAGGAAATCAACCAAACAAGAGAACAGGTGATGGCACCGCTCCTCCATCTGCGGGATGGGCTCAAGGACTGCGACGGCAGAGGCTTTGCCACCGCCGTTTACCGCCTGTTGGAGGAAGTGAACGCCTCCAAAAAGATGACGGCCTTTGCCGAAAGCCTTCCCCAGGGCGAGCGGGAGACCTTCCTTTCCGAAAGCGGGCAGCTTTGGGACCTTCTCATGGAAACGCTGGACGTATTCGGCGAGGTGCTGGGCACCACCACTCTGCCAGCCTACCGCTTCTGCGAGCTGTTGCGGCTGTCCTTGTCCTGCGCCGAAATAGGCCTTGTGCCCCAGACGTTGGACCAGGTGCTGGTGGGCAAAGCGGACCGGATTCGCCCGGGGGAGGTAAAAGCCGTCTTTGTCATCGGCGCGGTGGAAGGACAGTTTCCCGCCGCTCTCAACCCCGGAGGCGTGTTTACCGACGAGGAGCGGCGCACCTTGATTCGCCTGGGGGCGGAAATCGGCGCCCCCTCTCTGGAGCGTTCGGTGCTGGAGCGGTACTATTGCTACCACGCCCTCACCCTTGCCTCCCGGCGGCTGTGGGTCAGCTATCCTCGGGACACCTTGAAAGGGGAAAGCCAGACTCCCTCGCTTATCATCACCCAGCTCAAGGAGCTGTTCCCCCTGCTGGAGGAAGACCAGCCCAACTTCTTTGCGCTGGTGGGGGGAGAGCATTCCGCCTTTGACTTGCTGGCCGCCCATTACCGGGAAGATACCCCCAAAACATCGGCGCTGCTGGAGCATTTTTCCCGGAGCAGGGGTTCGGTGCTCCGCCGGATGGAAGTGGCAGCCTACAAGCCCCCTCACCGGCTGGTAAACCGGCAGTTGGCCGAACAGCTGTTTGGCAGGCGGATGCGGCTGTCTCCCACCCAGGTGGAGCGGTACTACCGGTGCGCTTTTGCCTACTTTGCCCGGGACGGGCTGAAGATCAAACCCCGCCGCCGAGTCCAGTTCGACCCCTTGGAGTCGGGAAGTCTGGTTCACCACGTGCTGCAGGTGATGGTGCAGCAGCATGGGGAAAAGCTGTTCACCCTTTCCAAATCCCAGATGGAAGCCCAGGTGCGGGAAATCATCGACGAATACCTGGCCGAGCGGATACTGCAGCAGGATGCGCTGCCCCAGCGATTTTCCCAGCTGTTCCGGCGGCTGACCGCCTCCATCACCCGATTGCTGCGCCACCTGGGCGAGGAGATGGCCCAGAGCCAGTACCGCCCGGTTGCCTTTGAGCTGCCCATCAGCTCCAAGGAGGGCATCGCTCCGCTGGAGCTGGTCACCGTGGACGGCACCACCGTTCTGGTGGAGGGAATTGTGGACCGGGTGGACATCATGGAGCGGGGGGAAAACCGCTACATCCGGGTGGTGGACTACAAGTCGGGCGGCAAGGAATTCCGCCTGGACGACGTGCTCTACGGACTCAACCTGCAGATGCTCCTGTACCTCTTTACCATTGCCGAAAACGGGAAGGGCATCTTCGAAAACGCCATCCCGGCGGGAGTCCTTTACCTTCCGGTCCACGCCCAGTATTTCAACTCCGCCCGGAACGAGAAGGAAGAAAAAATAGCGGCCGACTTAAAACGCCAGTGGAAGATGAGCGGCCTGCTGCTGGAGGACGAAATCAGCCTGCGGGGGATGGAGCGGGAATTAAAGGGTGTTTTTATCCCCGCCAAAATGACGTCGACGGGGGCTATGGACAAGCACTCCGCCCTGGCGGGAAAGGCCGCCATGGGGCGTCTTTCCCGGAAAATCAAAGAGCTGATTGCCGAAATGGCGGTCAATCTTTCCGGGGGCAGAATACCCTCCTGCCCCCTCAGCTCCCAGGGGTACAACCCCTGCGATTATTGCGATTACGCCACCCTCTGCGGCTTTGAGCCGGGGGATGAGGCGCTGGCGGTGGAGCCCATGAATTTGCAGGAAGCCCTGGCGGCGTTGGAACAGGAGGACAAGCCCGGCGCCCTGTTCCGGCAGAATGCCGCGGCCCAAACGCTGCCATGACAAATCCGTTACCTATAGGTGTGCGGTGAAAGGAGGAGAATAATGGCCGGCAAATGGACCAAAGCACAACAGCAGGCAATCCAGTCCCGGAAAGGACCGGTGCTGGTCAGCGCTGCCGCCGGCAGCGGAAAGACTTCGGTGCTGGTGGAGCGGGCCATCGGCCTGATTTGCGACGAAAAGAACCCCATCGATGCCGACCGGCTGCTGATTGTCACCTACACCAACGCGGCCGCCGCCGAGATGAAGCAGCGCATCGGCGCCCGGCTTGCTCAGCTGGCCCGGGAAAACCCCGGCAACCTGCGGCTGATTCGCCAGCAGGCGGCATTGTCCCGCGCCAGCATCGGCACCATCCACTCCTTTTGTCTGGGGCTGATTCGGGAAAACTTCCAGCACCTGCCCATCTCCCACGACTTTTCCGTCGCCGACGAAGGGGAGCTGGAGCTGATGCGGCAGGAATCCGCCCGCACCGTTTTGGAGGAGTTTTACCAGAAGGACGAGGACGGCTCCTTCCAGGAGTTGGTGGACCTTCTTTCCGGCGCCCGGGACGACGCGCGCCTGATTCAAGTGTTGCTGAAACTCTACGATTTTGCCAGAGCCCATCCTTTTTACTTAAGCTGGCTGGACCGGGTTCAATCCCTTTATGAAAGCAGCCCCGCCATCGAGGAAACCCTCTGGGGCCGCACCCTTTTGACCTACGCCGCCGACACGTTGGATTTCTGCATCTCCGCCCTGCGCCAGATGCGGGAAAGGCTTAGGGAGGACGAAAAGGCGGAAAAAGCCTACGGCCCCGCCTTTTCCTCGGATTTGGCCCAGCTGGAGGCCTGCCGCCGCGTGGTGCAGGAGGGCGATTGGGACAAGGCGGTGTCCAGCTTAAGCCGAATCGAATATGTTAAATTAGGACCATGGCGGGGCGACGACTCCCTCAAGGCGCAAGCGCAGGCGGTGCGCCAGCGCTGCCGCAAACTCATCGAGCGCCTTTCGGACAACTACCTCAACGCCACCGACGAAGATTTTGCCGAGGACATGGCGGACCTTGCCCCCAAGCTTGCCATGCTCTTTGATTTGGTCCGGGCTTTCGACCGGGTGTTTACCGAGGAAAAGGCCCGCAAAAAGCGGCTGGACTACTCGGATTTGGAGCACCTGGCGCTGAGCCTTTTAGCCCGGGAGCGGGAGGACGGCTCCTGCGAGCGCACTCAGCTGGCGGTGCATCTGTCCCAGCAATTCGAGCAGGTGCTGGTGGACGAATATCAGGACGTCAACGAGGTGCAGGAGCTGCTCTTTACCTGCGTTTCCCGCATGCAGCAAAACCTGTTTATGGTAGGGGACGCCAAACAGAGCATCTACTCTTTCCGGCTGGCCACCCCCGCCATCTTCCTCCACAAAAAGGAAAGCTATTCCCTCTACCAGGGGGAGGAGGGGCAGTTTCCGGCCAAAATCATTTTGGATATGAACTTCCGCAGCCGCCGGGAGGTAACCGAAGGGGTCAACTTTCTCTTTTCCCTGCTGATGAGCCGCCGCCTGGGGGATATCGACTATCAGGGGGAGGAGCGCCTGGTTTGCGGCGCCACTTATCCCGCACCTTCGGCGGATTATCGCCCCCAGCTTCTCCTTCTGGACGGGACGAAATACGAGGGGAACGAGGACGGCCCCGTTCTGGAGGCCCGGCTGGTGGCGCAGCAAATCGCCCAAATGCTGGCGGAAGGATACCCGGTTTCCGACAAAGGGGAAACCCGCCCCTGCCGCCCGGGGGATTTCTGCATTTTGATGCGCTCTCCCAGGAATCGGCTGCAGACCTATTTTAAGGCGCTGGAGGAGGAGGGCATTCCCGTCTGGGTGCAAAACGCCGAAGGCTTTTTGAACTTGCGGGAAGTGAGCATGGTGCTCTCCCTTTTGGAGGCGCTGGACAACCCGCTGCTGGATTTGCCTTTGGTGGCGGCGCTCACCTCCCCGCTGTTCGGCTTTTCCGACGACGATGTCGCCGCCCTGCGCCTTGCGGGGAAGAACCTGCCCTTTTACCTTGCCCTGGAAAAGGGCGCGGCCGGCGCGGTGGAAGAAGGCC